>JAGHUY010000006.1 GCA_018064545.1 Candidatus Apopatosoma intestinale
TCCGATCTCCTCGTCGGGAGTAAAGGCGATGCAGATCTTGCCGTGGGGAAGATCCTCGGCGACGATCTTTTCGACGGCGGAGATGATGGCGGTAATGCCCGCCTTATCGTCGGCTCCGAGCAGAGTTTTACCGTCGGTGACGATCATATGCTGTCCGTGATAAAGATCCATGCAGGGATAATCCGCCGGGCTCATCACGATATTCTCTTCGGGGTTGAGCAGGATATCTCCGCCCTCGTATTCCACGATCCGCGCCTTGAGAGGCCCGTCGGGAGCGTCCGGCGAGGTGTCCATGTGGGCGATGAGTCCGAGTGCGGCGGCATTTTCACAGCCCGCCGATGCGGGAACGTGGCCATATACGTTGCATTTGGCGTCGACGAAGGCGTCCGCTACTCCGACGGCGTGAAGCTCGTCGACGAGCATCCGTGCCAGTACGAACTGCTTGTCTGTGCTCGGGTTCTTGCCGGATTCCTCGTCAGACATTGTGGGGACAGATGCATAGCGCAGGAATCTTTCCGCGATCTTTTCTTGATTTTTCATGACTTTTCTCCGTCTTTCCTTGTTTTTTCCGCAGATTTATGTAAATAGTGGTCGCAAAGTTCCCTCAGCATTTCCGGGCATTTATCGCATTTCGGCGTAGGGGAAGAACATATATCCCGCCCGAAATCCACAAAGCGATGGCAGGTCTCCGTCTGCATATCTTCCGGGATCAGAGCGGAGAGGATCTTTTCCACTTTGACGGGATTATCCGTTTCCTCGGGATAAAAACCGAATCTGCCGCCTATTTTGATACAGTGAGTATCGGCAACGATCCCGGGAACGTTATAGACGTCTCCCAGCAGAAGATTTGCGACTTTCCGTCCTACGCCGGCGAGTTTCAGCAGTTCTTCCATAGTATCCGGCAGAACGCCGCCGTAGTCGTCGCGGAGCATCCGGCACGCTTCTTTCACGTTTTCCGCTTTTTTCCGGTACAGTCCGCAGGGACGTATGATCTCTTCCAGCCGATGAACGTCGCAGTCCGCAACGTCGGAGAGAGTCGGCATCTCGCGGAAAAGATCCCGGCACACGATATTCACTCTCGCGTCGGTACATTGGGCGGACAGTCTGCCCATGATCATGAGTTGCCACGGTTCCTTCCATTCCAGAGAGCAGGCGGAATCGGGATATAATTTTTTCAGTCTGAAGGCTAATTCACGGGCTTTTTCTTCAGGTGTCATTTTCGGCTTTTCTCTTTAAAAAAACTTTTTTTGCGCGGAACGTTTTTGACAGTACCTTGTCAGTAAACGTTCTTTTTTCGTTATATAATGGATATAAGATCCGGACAGTTCCGGAGATTTTTTCCGAAAAGGAGGTGAGGGGCATGACATGGGAGATCGTGGCGGGCCTCGTCACTCTGACCGGCGCCCTTATCGCCGTGATGAACGTGGTCGTCCGCGTCAACCGGACGCTTACCGCCCTTGAAGGAGCGGTGGGCAGACTTGACGAGGCTGTGAGAGAACAATCAGCCAAAAACCGCAATTTCTTTGACCGTATCGGCAATCACGAGACCCGCATTTCCCTGCTCGAGCGAGAGCATACGAACTGAAAATCAGCCAATTGAAAACTGCGTTTTACAATTGATATCCGCTGACTTTTACAATCGGTTTGAACTGATAACGCAAAGGAGGTGAAATAATGAAGATAGACTGGAAGCGCAAACTCGGTTCGCGTAAATTCTGGACAGCCGCCGCCGGTTTTATCGGCGCCGCCGCCGTTCTCATCTGCAACGACGAGAGCATCGTGGCGTCCGTCACCGCGATGATCTCCGCCGCCGGAGTGCTCATCGCCTATATCCTCGGCGAGAGCATGATCGACGCGGAATACGACCGTAACGACAGTACGGAAAACGAATAAATCATTTCCTGCCGGATCGCGCAAGTGATCCGGCGGATTTATTATTGAGGCAGGAACACCCGTCCCTTATAGAAGGCTTTTCCGCTGAACTTCAAGGGCATATGCGTATATCCTCCGTTGCCGTCCGGCACGAAGACGTCGAGAATGTCGGTATCATGAGAGGCATAGACGTTTGCGGCGTAGGTACGGATGAAGATGCCACCGGGGAAAGTTCCCGAGGACTTCGATGCCGCGACGCTCAGCGCGTCGATCTTCGTTATGAGCAATTTGGATTTTGAGAACTTATAGACGCCGTTTCCGCAGAGCCAGAGGGTATCGGGATCGTCGGCGTCCTCGCTCATATCGTGGCCGCCCATGGACTGACTGAAACTGTAATACGTCAGTTTTTCAAGAGTAGGTTTTCTCTCTCCGTCGCCGACCTCGTAAGCGGCGATGTTCGCGCTTCCGTACACCCAGAGGATCTCTCTCGCCTTGTCCCACTGCACCGCGTGAGTGGAATCAAAGGAGTCGTAGGCGTTGATGGCAGTGTTTCTCTGTGTGGGATTATAGACTCTTATCTG
>JAGHUY010000027.1 GCA_018064545.1 Candidatus Apopatosoma intestinale
CCGGCATGACACCGCACGGCATTCCGGCTTTACTTAAATTGGTTCCCGTGGCTCCGTCCAGAAGCAGAGGGAGCGAAAACGGAAAACGGGGATAGAGCGAGCTTTTTTCTCTCATCGGCTGTTCCTCTCTTGAAAAAAACAAGAATCATTGGTATAATAATACCGTATTCATATTCTAACTCAGAAAAGAGTAAAATTCAATAAATTCATCAAAAAAGGGGAAACAATATGAGAAAGCCGATTCGTCTGAAAGGGGTCAATAAGCAGATCATCTGGGGGGGCAAGCGTCTGGCCGAGGAGTACGGAAAGGGGACACCCGGTGAGAGCATTGCCGAGAGTTGGGAACTGACGTGCCGTCCGGACGGGATCAATACCGTCGCGAGCGGAAAATACAACGGCCGCTCGTTTGAAGAGTATATCAAAGAGAATCCGAGTCATGTGTCGGGAAGCTTTGACGGCGGTCATTTTCCGCTTCTCATTAAGCTGATCGACGCGGAAGCCGATCTGTCGATTCAAGTGCATCCCGATGATGCCTATGCCGCCGAAAAAGGATTGGATGCCGGAAAAACCGAGATGTGGTATATCGTGGATGCGGCACCGGACGCGCATATCATCTATGGGTTGAAAGAGGGCGTGACGCCGGAACAGGTAAGATCGGCTATCGAAGCGGGAACGCTGGAAGAACTGATGAATTACGTTCCCGTGAAAAAAGGAGACTGCTTCTTCATTCCCGCCGGCATGGTGCACGCGATCTGCCACGGTATCCTGATCGCGGAGATTCAGCAGAATTCCAACACGACCTACCGTGTGTATGATTATAACCGCCGTCAGCCGGACGGCTCTCTGCGCCAACTTCACGTGGAAGACGCGCTTGCTGTCCTGTCCCGCTTTGATCCGAACGCCTGCGTTTCCAAATCCGACGATCAACTGATCGCCTCTTGTCCTTTCTTCAACGTGATCCGGATCGATCTTTCGGAAGCGGAAAAGGCGACCGTTCAGGCCGGAAACTCTTTTGTGCATCTGCTTTGCGTGGAGGGAAGTGCGACGATGAAGCAGGGGCTTCATACCTATGAGATCAAAAAGGGAGACAGCTGGTTTATCCCGGCCGGTTCCGCCACCTGCAAACTGACCGGCGACGGAACGGTCATTGCCACCACTTTGGGGGAACAAAAATGAAAGCGACAACGAGCCTTCCGGAATCCTACCGGAAAGTATGCGATATTGACTTGGCAAAGAACAAAAAGACGTTCTTAAAAGTCAACGGAATCAGTTTTCTGATCGCCGCCGTGCTGATCGTTTTGGGTGTCCTGCTCGGGGAGCCGATCTCCGCTTTCCATGACACGGAAAACGGAATAAAAGCGTATCTGATCCGAGTCGGCGCGTTGGTCGGCGGGCTGATCGCCTATATTTTCTTACACGAACTTGTCCACGGCATTTTTATGAGAGCGTACAGCGGTGTGCGTCCGCATTACGGGTTCAAACTGGCTTATGCATATGCCGGCAGTGACGCCTATTTTGCCCGTGCGCCGTATCTGATCATTACGCTGGCTCCTGTCGTGATCTGGGGCGTGGTTCTCGGCATTCTATCCGCCGTCGCCTCTCCCGCATGGTTTTGGGTCTTCTGGTTCTTGGAAATCATGAATCTTTCCGGGGCGGCGGGCGGTCTGTATGTGACCGTGTTTATGATGAAAATGCCGTCCGATATTCTGGTACGGGATACTGGCACGGCGATGAGCGTTTACAGTGCCGAAGCGGCAGAGAAAGGAACAAACGTATGACAGTTTTCAAAAAGTCTTGTTGGAGCATTCTGGCTCTTTCGCTGGTCTCGATCGTCTCCGGCGTCTTCTTCCTCATTGATCCGGGTAAGATGTTCAATCTGATCTGCACGCTCATCGGCATCACGGCATTGTTGATCGGGGCATATCAACTGTTGTACTTTTTCATTCGGAAAGATCGCCCCTTTTCGCTCATTTTCGTTTTTCTCGCCGGGGCGTTTTGCTTGGTTTGCGGTATTATTCTTTTGCTTCATCCGCACTTTATCAAAACCGCTTTCCCGACGATCATTGGTATTGCCGTCATCCTCGGGGCGGGGGCAAAGCTGTTTACTTCTTTTGAGTTGAAACACGCGGATTATCCGGCTTGGATCGAGGTCTTTCTCGTGGCCGCCGTCGCGCTTGTTCTCGGCTTCTATATGCTGCTCAAACCCGATAAGACCGCCGATTTCTTTTGGCGGATCATGGGCATTCTGCTGATCGTCGAGGGTATCCAAAACGCCTGGACGACGATCCTTTCCGTCTCTGCCGTCAAAAAGGCGGAGAAAATGAACGTGACGTTTACGGAAATTGCCACGGATGCTTCCGAATCCCGGCAGTTAGGAGAGGCCGACGACGAAAAAACGTCCGAATAACGCCGATTCAACCGCCGGTTAATAGGTTTTCCGACGAATGGTTGTATAAAGACAACCTCCGGTCGCTTCTCCCGCGTGCTTTTTCATGATAGAATGGGGACATCAACAGGAAAGGATGGTTTTTGACCATGAAAGAAACGATTGGAACAAGAATTGCCATGATCCGAAAAGAAAAGGGACTGACGCAGGAGGAACTGGCCGAACGCCTCGGCATTTCGGCACAGGCGGTGAGTAAGTGGGAAAACGACGTGTCGTGCCCCGATATTTCGCTTTTTCCGGAACTTGCAAAAATTCTCGGTGTGACCTGCGACGAACTTCTCACCGGTGAAGCAGAGAAGCAGGACGTCAAAATGGTGCCGGAGGGAGAGCGGAAGTCGTTTGACAGTCTGATCCTCCGTTTTATCTGCGACGTTCATGATAAGGACGATGGGGACGACATAAAAGTCCGGTTCAATCTGCCGATGCCGCTCGTTCGGATTTTACTTGAAACCGGGATGGGAATCCCGCAGGTGTCCGGCGTTGAAGCGCTGAAAAACGTGGATATGACGAAACTTTTGCAACAGGTCGTGGATTTGGCGGAGCGGGGACTGATGGGCAAGCTGATGGAAGTGGAAGTGTCCGATTCTGTCCGTGTGGAGTTGTTCGTGGAGTAGCCATGAGGATTTTTGTCAAAACCGAAGAAAAACGACGGATCGTCCTTTGGGTTCCCACTTTTCTCGTTTTCGACCATCTGACGGCGCTTTTGATTCCGTCTGCGCTTCGTAAGGTGG
>JAGHUY010000055.1 GCA_018064545.1 Candidatus Apopatosoma intestinale
GCAGGCTTCCTCACTCGTGACCCGAGAATGAAGGAAAGAAAGAAATACGGTCTCAAAGCCGCTCGTCGCGCCAGCCAGTTCTCCAAGAGATAAGGTTTTACTCGACTTATTCAAAATCCCGATGGCCCATGGCTTTCGGGATTTTGTTTTATCGGAGGAAAGAATGGAACAAAAGCAAAAACCGAAAAAGCCCGTCGCGTCCTGCGAAACGTGCGAATATTTCGACTGGGACGATGACGTGCAGGATAACGTCTGCAAAATGGATATGGATGAGGACGAATTGTGGCGGCTCCGCGCGAATCCGCAGTTCTCCTGCCCGTACTACAAATTTTACGACGAGTATAAAAGCGTACAAAAACAGATTTAGGGCTCTCAACCGAAAAAGAAGCCCTTTTTTCGGGCTAAAAAACATGCTCTCAACTTCCCGTTGAGAGCTTTTTGGTGCTCTCAACCAATTTTTTATTGACGGATTTGGCAATTTCGTTTACAATGTTGACAGAGACGGCCGTCCACCCATAGCGACACGAGTATGAAAACAATACGGAGGAATCATCATGAATAACATCACAGAAACCATTGCGCAGAATATCGCCAAGTTCCGCAAAGAGAGCGGCATGACGCAGGATACCCTCGCCGGAAAACTCGGCGTCACCTATCAAGCCGTTTCCAAATGGGAGAACGCGCAGGCGTGCCCCGATATTGCCCTGCTCCCCGAAATTGCGGAAACTTTCGGGGTATCGCTTTCCTCTCTTTTGGGAGAGGAAGACCAAAACCGTCCGGCAGAGCCGTCCGCTCCGGGAATCGACTGGAACGACGACGGCGCGTTCCGGCTGGTTTTCTTCAAAGGGAAAACGCCGGTCAAGGAAAAAGCTTTTACCGAGGAAGAACGAAAGCTCCAAAAAAAGATCGAGCTTGTCTGGCAGGGTGATGCTTGCGACATCAGCAGTGCCGTTGCCGTTCACGTGGAGGGCAACGTGAAAGGAAATGCGACCGCTTCCAACGGGCCGATTTCGATAGGAGGCGATCTCGACGGCGACGCTGTCACGTCAAACGGAGCCATCGCCGTACAAGGCGATCTCGACGGCGACGCCGTTACGTCAAACGGAGCTATCACCGTGCAAGGCGATCTCGCCGGCGACGCTGTCACGTCAAACGGAAGTGTAGAGGTCAAAGGAGACGCCGAGGGCGATATTACCATCCAAAAAGGAAGCGTGACCGTTTCCGGAGACGTAGACGGAAATATCACATCCGATATAAACTGCGATACCACGGTGACTGTTCGCGGAAGCGTGATGGGTTCCGTCACCGCCCACACCGTCAAAACCAAACAAAAAACAGGAATGAACTCGGATATGACGTTAGGCGAAGACTTCTCCCCCGACGATCTGCCCGATTTTGATGATTTGAATGATCTGAAAGAGGAGCTGACAGACCTCATTGAGGAGTTGGAAGACCTCGAAAGTGAGCAGGAAGACCTGTCCGGAGAACTATCCGATCTCACCGATGAATGGGCTGAGAGTGAGGAAGACGAGAAAGAGAGCGTTTGGGAAGAAATCGAGGACAAAAAATCAGAAATAAACGATATTGCCGAATCCATCAAAGAGAAAAAGCAGGAAATCCGGGAAAAGAAAGAAGAAATCAGGGATGCCCTCTGGCAATAACACGAAAAGACGGGAAAAATCCCGTCTTTTCTTGCATTTATCGCAAAGCCGTGATACAATGAAATCAGAAACGAACAAGGAGGACTATCCTATGTTTACCGATTGGACACCCGAAAGACTGCACGAGATCACGTACCGTCCGCCGGTCACGCCCACGTGGCACGACCGCAACTACTGGACGTCGCTTCCCAAGCCCATGACCGGTGAGATTGTCAAAAACGCGGAAAAATATATTGATTTTGAGTTTTTGCCCATACGCGCCACCGATTTTCTGGCATTCCGCCGCACGGGAAACCGCACGGAAATGGAGCGGCGGCATTTGCCGCGCCGCGAAGCCCTCGCGCAGATGACGCTGGCCGAATGTATTGAAAACAAGGGACGCTTTGTCGATCCGATCATCAACGTTCTATGGATGCTCTGCGAGGAGACCTATTGGGGCTCCACCGCCCATTTCGATCAGGACATCCGTCAGAAAGAACGTGAACTTCCCTGCTTCGATGATCCGTATCTTGACCTGCACGCTTCCAACACCGGTTCGATCATCGCGTGGACGCTCTATCTGTTGGAAGACAAAATTGGGTCGGAGGCTCCCTCGCTTGTCGAGCGCGTCAAGGGCGAACTGGATCGCCGGATTCTCTCCGTTTTCGAGCGGCATTACGAATACTGGTGGATGGGATATTATCGAAAAATCAACAATTGGTGTCCGTATATCGCCGCCAATGTGTTGAACGTCGTTCTGCTCTGCGAAAAAGACAAAGCAAGACAGGACAGGATCGTCCATAAGTGTCTGAAACTGTTCTCTAACTTTACCCGCGACTATCCGGCCGACGGCGGTTGCGACGAGGGGACGAGTTACTGGGCTATGGCCGGCGGCACGTTATTTGAGGGATTGGAATTTCTTTACGATACCACAGGCGGAAAAATCGACTATTTCTCCCATCCGTTGATCCGCAATATCGCGGAATACATGGTCAAAATGCACGCCACCGGCGAATACTTTTTAAACTTCGGGGACGGTGGTCCGAAAGCCGCCGGCAGTTGCCTCGTCTTATTCCGTTACGGCGAAAAGGTCGGTAGCCGTCAAGTAACGGCGCTCGGAGCTTTCCTCTATCAGCGGTTGAGAAGAGAACGGCTGTTGATCTCAGGTCTCAACCGTCCGGGTTCTCTGTTGATGGAACTGAACTGCGCCGTGCGAGCCATGCAGACCAAAACGCTGGTAGCCGCTCCGTACGATTCGGTTCTGCCTGATCTGCAAATCGCCGCTCTGCGGGAATGTGATGACGAAAATCTCGGACTTTATGTGGCCGTCAAAGGCGGAAATAACGGGGAAAGCCACAACCACAACGACGTCGGCAGTCTGATCTGTTATATCGACGGCGCACCGGCCATCGTTGACGCCGGGGTAGAGACCTATCGCCGTCAGACGTTCGGCGAAGAGCGCTATTCTCTGTGGACCATGCAAAGCGCGTGGCACAATTTGCCGACCGTCAACGGCCAGATGCAGAAGAACGGAAAAGAATACCGGGCGACCTCGTTTGCCAGTTCTGCGAACTTGATTTCCACCGTTGACGTGGCGTTTGCCTCGGCCTATCCGGAAGAAGCGCATCTCGCTTCCCTGTCCCGTTCGGTGGAACTGAATCGGGATGCCCGCCGGATCACGGTTTCGGATTCCTACGCTTTCACGCAGGGTGCCAATACCGTATCGGAGCACCTGCTTCTCTGCGCCAGCCCCAACGTTCGCCCCGGCCTTGCCGTCTGTCAGACGTTCGCCGGGATCACGTTCGGCATTGCCTTTGATCCGTCTTATACGGTCACCGTCGAGGAACAACCGCTTTCCGACCCCAAGATTGCCAAAGACTGGAACGGCCTCGCCGCCCTCTATCGGCTGACGCTGACCGCCACGCTCCCGCAAAGCGGAAAAATGGAATATTCCATTCAGAGATAGTAATATGGTCAAGGGGTTGTAGCAGAATTCGCATAGTGCACAAAAATCGGGAGGCAAAATCGTCTCCCGAAATTGTTTTTTTGTGCATCTTTTACAAGAAAAATGGCATGAAAAATAGTTTTGCTACAACCCCTTCTCACTCCGACTTTTCACTCTCCGAAAAGCAGAAACAAAGAAAAACCCTCCCGCCGAATCGGCAGGAGGGTTTTTGCTATGTCTGATTACAGAAGCTTAATCAAAGCCATTTCAGCGGCATCGCCACGACGCGGGCCGAGCTTATAAACAGCAGTGTAACCGCCGTTTACGTCAGCGTACTTGGGAGCGATCTCGTCGAAGAGTTTCTTCACAACGGCTTCCTTGGTGATGAAGGCAAGTGCCTGACGACGGCTGGCGAGAGTGTTCTTCTTGCCGAGCGTGATCATCTTTTCGGTCAGGGCCTTTACTTCCTTGGCTCTGGTGAGAGTCGTCTCAATAGAACCGTTTTCGAGAAGGTATGTTACCATGCCTCTGAGCATTGCCTGTCTATGGGCAGTCGGTCTGCCGAGTTTTCTGGTTCCGGGCATTATAGGTTTCCTCCTTTGCCTGATTTTAAGTTAGGGTTATCCCTTTGGATAGAAAGTCAGTCTTCTTCACGGCGAAGCGACAGACCGAGCGAATGGAGTTTTCCGATCACTTCGTCCAGCGACTTCTTGCCGAGATTTCTGACCTTGATCATGTCGTCCTCTGTCTTGCTCGTCAGGTCTTCAACCGTGTCGATACCGGCACGTTTCAAGCAGTTGAAGCTACGAACCGACAGGTCAAGCTCCTCAATGGTCATCTCAAGAACTTTTTCTTTCTTGGTTTCTTCGCGTTCCACCATGATTTCCGCCCTCTTTGCTTCATCGGAAAGTTCAACAAAGAGGTTGAGGTGTTCGTTGAGTATCTTGGCGGCAAGCGATACGGCTTCCTTAGCGGAAATGGTACCGTTTGTCAGTACGTTTAACGTGAGTTTGTCATAGTCGATGCTGTTTCCGACACGGGTGTTGTCAACGGTATAATTGGCATTGTACACCGGCGTGAAAATAGAATCCACATAGATGACACCGAGTTGTCCGCTCGAGTAGATCTGTTTGTTCTTCTCCTGCGATACATAGCCGCGGCCGTGGTCGAACGTCAGTTCCATATGGTAACGGACGCCTTCGCTGACGGTGGCGATATGATGATCGGGGTTCAGAATTTCCAGTTCGTCATCGCATACGATGTCTCCGGCACAAACGTCCTTCGGGCCGGTGATGTCGATGTACACCGTCTTGGGCATATTGCTGTGGAGGCGAGCGGTGATCCCCTTGACGTTGAGAACGATTTCGCAAACGTCCTCTTTGACACCGGGAACCGTGGAAATCTCGTGAAGAACGTCCTTGCCGCCGCCGGCCAGTTTGATGCTGACAACAGCAACGCCGGGAAGCGAACTCAGAAGAACTCTACGTAAAGAATTGCCGAGTGTTGTGCCATAGCCGCGCTCCAAGGGTTCAACGACAAAAGAACCGCTGGTGCCGTCATCATTCAGACTCTCTACGGCCATATTCGGCTTTTCAATTTCAATCATTCAAATAATCCTCCTTCAAATCTTAACACAATGTTTCGCATGTCCGTAAACAATGGTTGGAAAATGCTTCCGATTCCGCGTGTCCGTACCGGCCCGCGATTTCGGTCACATCGCGGGGTACGATTATTTGGAGTACAACTCGACGATCAGGTGCTCCTGGAACGGGAAGTCAACGTCGTCTCTGTCAGGGAGAGCCACAACCGTAGCGGTTGCTTTGTTCTTATCCAGAGAGAGCCACTTCGGAGCAGTCTTCTGTTCCATGAGTTCGAGTAAGGATTTTACTTTTTCAGAGTCGCGGGACTTGTCGGTCAGAGCGATCACGTCACCCTTCTTCACGATGATGGAAGGAACGTCGGCCTTCTTGCCGTTGATGGTGAAGTGAGCGTGAAGAACGAGCTGTCTTGCTTCGTTACGGCTCTCTGCGAGACCCATGCGGTATACTACGTTGTCAAAACGTCTTTCCAGCAGGCAAAGCAGGTTAGCACCGGTCTGGCCTTCCTGTTTATCGGCCATCTCGAAATAGGTTCTGAACTGTCTTTCCAGAACGCCATAGTATCTCTTGGCTTTCTGCTTCTCACGAAGCTGCATATAATACTCTCTGTTTTTCTTAACCTGTGCGGCACCGTGCTGGCCGGGAGCCGTACCTCTGCGGGTAACAGGGCACTTATCCGTCAGGCAACGTTCACCCTTGAGGAAAAGCTTGGTTCCCTCTCTGCGGCAAAGTCTGCACACAGGACCTGTATATCTTGCCATAGTGTTTGAATCCTCCTTGTGAAATTAGACTCTTCTGATTTTCGGCGGTCTGCAGCCGTTGTGAGGAACAGGGGTAACATCGCGGATCAGGCTGATTTCCAGTCCCTGCGTCTGAAGCGCACGGATGGCGGATTCTCTGCCCTGACCGGGGCCCTTCACGTAAACTTCCACGTTCTTCATGCCGTTATCCGCAGCGATCTTGGCGGCGGTTTCAGCGGCCATCTGAGCAGCAAACGGAGTGGACTTTCTGGAACCCTTGAAACCGAGTTCACCGGCAGAAGCCCAAGAAACGGCGTTGCCGTCAGTGTCCGTGATGGTTACGATCGTGTTGTTGTACGTTGCGCGGATATGTGCTACGCCTTTTTCAACGTTCTTGCGTTCACGGCGCTTTCTGACTACCTTTTTTACTGTCTTAGCCATTAGCTTGTATCACTCCTTATTTCTTCTTATTCGCAATGGTCTTCTTCGGACCTTTTCTGGTTCTGGCATTGGTCTTGGTTCTCTGACCGTGTACCGGCAGACCTTTCTTATGACGGGTGCCGCGGTAACAGCCGATTTCAACCATTCTCTTGATGTCCAGAGCTACGTCACGGCGAAGGTCGCCTTCCACCTTGTGGTTGTTTTCGATTTCGTCGCGCAGTTTGGAAATATCGTCTTCGGTCAGGTCCTTGCAGCGGGTATCGGGATTGACACCGGTCTTCGCGAGGATCTGGTTGGAGGTCGTTCTGCCGATACCGTAGATATAGGTCAGACCGATTTCCACTCTTTTGTTGTTGGGTACTTCTACACCAGCTATACGAGCCATCTAAATTTTACCTCCTTTTTAGGATTAACCCTGTCTCTGTTTGTGCTTCGGGTTTTCGCAAATGACCATTACATGGCCTTTTCTTTTGATGATTTTGCACTTGCTGCAAATCTTTTTGACGGAAGGTTTCACTTTCATGTGTCTTTTACCATTCCTTTCGTAAGTTTTGAATTTTGTTGGTAGAATCTCAGTGTCTCCACGTGATACGGCCTTTATTGAGGTCGTAAATGGAGACTTCCACGGTGACCTTGTCGCCGGGGCCGATTCTGATATAGTTCATTCTGAGTTTTCCCGAAATCTGAGCGGTGACAATGTGCTCATTGGGAAGTTTCACCTTGAAGGTCGCGTTCGGCATGGCCTCTACGACGGTTCCTTCAAATTCAACAACATCGCCTTTTGGCATGTTTGCCTCCTAAAAGTTCCTTTCAAATCAGGTCATCGCTTAACCCGTCCGACTGTTCGAGCGTGCGGCGCACATAAGCGTCCGTCACCTGTCCGGCCAGAAGTCTCTGCCGGCAGTCCTCGGAAGATTCGGATACGATTGTCAGATGTTTGAGTTTCTTTTTCTTCGGTGTTCCGACTTTGCGGAGTCTTCCGTCCGCGATCAGAGCCGTTCTGTCGTCGACCATTCCCACGATCAGGAACAGACGACCTTGGTCTCTGCCGGCCGTCGAGTACGCCAAAGCACCGATTCCGTTCGTTTTCGCCATGCTTTACTCCACTTTCGTGAGCAAAACCGGCTCACCGTCGGTAATCGCCACGGTATGTTCGTAGTGAGCGGAAAGAGACCCGTCGGCCGTTTTCACGGTCCAACCGTCGCTCAGTTCCTTCACGTTGAACGTACCGGCGTTTATCATGGGCTCGATCGCGCTCGTCATACCGGGGAAAAGACGTTGTCCTCTGCCCCGGGTTCCGAAATTCGGAACTTCGGGATCCTCGTGAAGTTCGGCTCCTACGCCGTGGCCGACGTATTTCCGGACGACACCGTATCCGAAAGATGTCGCGTACTCAAATACTGCGCTCCCGATATCGCCGATGCGATTGCCGGCCTTCGCTTCGGAGACGCCGCGAAAGAAGGATTCCCGCGTCACCTCAATGAGGCGGGCGGCTTCGTCGCTGATACGGCCGACGCCGAAGGTATTGGCACTGTCGCCGTTAAAGCCGTGATAGCAGGCGCCGACGTCGATTTTGACGATGTCGCCTTCCTGCAAAATCCGGTCTTTTCTCGGAATACCGTGAATGATCTCATCGTTGATGCTGATACAAGCGCTTCCGGGAAAACCGCCGTACCCGAGGAACGTGGGCTTTGCCCCGCATTTCTCAATATACTCGCGGATTCTCGTGTCAAGTTCTTTGGTCGACACGCCCTCGCGGATCGCGTCTCTTGCCACAAGAATGGCTTCCCCCGTGATCTGACCTGCTTTTCGCATGATTGCCAGCTGTTCGCTGTTTTTTACCGAAACCATGGTTTAGCCTTTCACTTTGTCAATGGCCTCTGTGATCGCCGCCGTGATGTCCTCAATAGCGCCTTCTCCGTTTACGAGGAAAAGTTTTCCCTTCTTCTCGTAAAAGTCTTTCAGCGGTTCGGTCTGTTCATGATAAACGGTCAAGCGGCTCTGCACCACTTCGGGTTTATCATCCGCACGGACTTTGAGTTCACCGCCACACCGATCGCACACGCCGGGTTTCGCCGACGGTTTGAATTTCGTGTGGTAGGACGCTCCGCAGGATGCGCAAAGCGAACGACCGCTCATACGCTCCACGATGGCCTCATCACGCACTTCAATGCTGATGACAAGATCCATGGAAACGCCCATTTTGTCAAGGACTTCGGCCTGAGGAACCGTTCTCGGAAAGCCGTCCAGAATAAAGCCGTTCGCACAATCCGGTGCGGAAAGCCGTTCTTTCAGCATACCGACAACGATCTCATCGGGAACCAGTTGACCGGCTTCCATATAAGTCTTGGCGCGCAGTCCGAGTTCCGTTCCCCGTTCCTTCGCTTCCCGGAGCAGAACGCCCGTGGAGATGGACGGAATACGGTAATGATCGGAAATCACTTCTGCTTGGGTTCCTTTACCGGCGCCGGGGGCGCCGAGAAACATTAGGTTCATTTACTCTCCTTCCCCGCCGAAGCGGTTTGGGAGGTTATCCGCCGCGATGGCGGATAACCGTCCTCGTTCCGTTTAGTTATCGAGGAAGCCCTTATAATGACGCATGGTCATCTGTGCTTCGATCTCGCGAATGGTTTCCATAATAACACCGACCACGATCAGCATGGTAGAACCGCTGAACGCGATGATGCCGAGCAGACCGCCGGATACGATGTTCAGGATCAGCGGTACGCAGGCAACGATGCTGAGGAAGAAGGCACCCATCAGAGTCACCTTGTTCAGGATCTTCGTGATATACATGGCCGTGGGCTTACCGGGGCGGATGCCGGGGATGAAGCCGCCGTTCTGCATCAGGTTATTGGAAACTTCGATCGGATTGAAGGAAATGGAAATGTAGAAGTAGGCAAACGCGATGATGAGAACAAACAGGACAACAATATAAATCCAGCTATCGGAATCAAGCGCGTGCTGTACTTTATACCAGAAAGTACCCTCTTTCGGATTGACGAACAGCAAAATCGTAGCCGGCAGGCTGACGAGCGTGTTCGCAAAGATGATCGGCATAACGCCGGACATGTTGAGTTTGATCGGAAGATTGGTATTCTGACCGCCGTACATTTTACGACCGACAACGCGTTTCGCATACTGAACGGGAATACGTCTCTCAGCGTCGGACATAGCCGTTACGAAAACGACGTTACCGACGGTGAGAAGAACGGCCAGAACGGCCATGACGATCACGATGACCGTCGTTACTTCCGCCGCATTCAGCGTAGCGGCGTAACTCATGATCTGATTGGGCAGACTGGAAACGATGTTGGCAAACAGCAGAATGGAGATACCGTTGCCGATGCCCTGTTCATCGATTCTCTCGCCGAGCCACATAACGATCGAGGCACCTGCCACATAGCAGGAGATGATGACGGCAATGCCGAACCAGTTGTCATAACCCTTCTTGACCAAACCGTACTGATTTTCCATCAACATATAGTAGCCGACAGCCGTGATGATGGCAAGACCAACGGTGGTATAACGGGTCAGTTTTTCCAGTTTCTGTTTGCCGGTCTCGCCTTCCTTGGCCATTCTTTCGAGGGCGGGGATCGCGACCGTCAACAGCTGGATCACGATGGACGCCGTGATGTACGGCGATACACCCAGTGCAAACAGCGTGCCCTGCTGGAAAGCGGAGCCGGAAAGCAAGCTCAGATAGTTCATGATGCCGGTCGTGCTGTATCCCGCAAGCAGGATGTCCAGACTGGTAAACGGTACCGGAACGGCAGCACCGACGCGGTAAAGAACGATGATGAATAACGTAAAGAGAATCTTGGACCGAAGTTCCGGGATAGTGAATGCGTTTTTAATCGTCTTAAACAATTAAACCACCTCGCACTTTCCGCCGGCTGCTTCGATTTTCTCCTTCGCACTGGCAGAGAAGATCTTGGCTTCTACGGTGAGTTTCTTCGTGATCTCACCACGGCCGAGAACCTTTACACCGTCAAGTGTTTTACGAACGATGCCTTTTTCGAGAAGTGCTTCGACATTGACAACGGCGCCGTCTTCAAAAGCATTCAAAGCTTCGACGTTGACCAATGCGTATGACTTTGCAAAAATGTTGTGGAAGCCTCTCTTCGGGAGTCTTCTGTAAAGCGGAATCTGACCGCCTTCAAATCCGGGTCTTACACCGCCGCCACTGCGTGCGTTCTGACCCTTATGGCCCTTACCCGCAGTCTTTCCGTTACCGGAACCGGCGCCTCTGCCGCGACGGTAAACGTCTTTGGTAGAGCCCTCTGCAGGTGAAAGTTCATGCAGCTTCATGGGATATTCCTCCTTATACTGAGAATTTTGATCGTAAATTCATGTGATTCGATAGCGGGCGGTTAAACGGTTTCCACCTTAACCAGATGCGCTACCTTCTTGACCTTGCCCATAACAGAAGCGTCGTTAGACTGAATCGTTACGTCGCCGATCTTTTTCAGACCGAGGGACGAAGCCACAGCCTTCTGGGCGGGAGTCGTACCGATGAGACTGCCTGTAAGCGTGATTTTTACCTGTTCCATAGCGTGCCTCCTCAGTTCTTCAGTGCGTCAGCGTCAATGCCGCGCATAGCAGCGACCTGCTCTGCGGAGCGGAGTGCCTTCAGACCCTCAAACGTTGCTTTTACAACGTTGGTCGGGTTGGAAGAGCGCAGACACTTAGCACGGATATCCTTGATACCTGCCATTTCGACAACGGCACGAACGGTGCCGCCGGCGATGATACCGGTACCGGGAGCAGCGGGTTTCAGAAGAACCTTGGCTGCGCCGAACTCGCCGATCACCTCATGCGGAATGGAAGTACCTTTCAGGGATACTTCGATCAAATTCTTCTTTGCATCCTCAATTCCCTTGCGAATGGCTTCGGGATATTCGGCTGCTTTTCCAAGACCATAGCCAACATGTCCATTGCCGTCGCCGACAACCATGATGGCCGTCTGACGTGCGATACGGCCGCCTTTAACGGTTTTGGAAACACGATTCGTGGCAACGGTTCTTTCGGTAAGTTCCAGCGTTGCCGGATTGATAATTTTAGCCATTATTCTGTTTCCCTCCTATTAGAATTCAAGGCCGCCTTCGCGGGCGCCGTCTGCCAGTTCTTTGACTCTGCCGTGGTAAACATAACCGCCGCGGTCAAAAACTACCGTCTTGATACCTTTGGCCAGAGCCTTTTCGGCAATAGCCTTGCCGACTGCCTTAGCCGCTTCTTTGTTTCCGCCGTTGCCCTCAAACGATTTTCCAAGGGTGGATGCGGATACAAGGGTAACACCGTTTACGTCGTCAATGATTTGAGCGCTGATGTTGGCCAGCGAACGATAGACACAAAGACGGGGCGTTTCGGGCGTACCGGAGATTTTAGAGCGAACTCTTTTATGGCGAACCAGACGAGCCGCGTTACTATCTTTACGAGATACCATTTATATCCACTCCTTTCTTTATTTACCGGTTTTACCGGCTTTACGGCGAATCGTCTCGCCTGCGTACTTAACACCTTTGCCCAGATAGGGTTCGGGCGGTCTCTTGGAACGGATCTGTGCGGCGATCTGTCCTACGACCTGCTTGCTGGCACCGTTTACGATAACCGTGTTGGAATCCGGAACGTCAAAAGTGATGCCGTTTTCCTCTTCAAAACGGATGTCATGAGAGTGACCGAGGTTCAGAACGAGCGTCTTGCCGTTCTTGGCAGCCTTATAACCGACGCCGACGATCTCCAACTTTTTGGAATAACCGGTGGTAACACCGACGACCATGTTGTTGATGAGGGTTCTGGAAAGGCCGTGAAGCGATCTGTTTTCTTTCTCGTCGTCCGGGCGGGTAACGGTAACAACACCGGCGTCAACTTTAACGCTCATGGCGCTATTGATCTGCTCGGAAAGAGTACCCTTGGGGCCCTTTACGGTAACGAGGTTGGTGTCGCTGACTTCTACGGTAACACCGGCGGGAACGAGTATTTCTTTTCTTCCGATTCTAGACATATCGATTCCCTCCTATTACCATACGAACGCAAGGACTTCGCCGCCGACGTTCAGGCTGCGAGCCTTCTTGTCGGTCATGATGCCCTTGGACGTGGATACGATGGCGATACCGAGTCCGTTCATTACCTTCGGCATATCTTCGCAGTTGGAATAGATGCGAAGACCGGGTTTGGAAACTCTGCGAAGGCCCTGAATGGTTTTGGTCTTGCCGCGACCGTATTTGAGCGTGATGCGGATGGTGCCCTGCTTGCCGTCTTCAATGATCTGGTAGCCGGAGATATAACCTTCCTCTACGAGAATGTCGGCAATGGCTTTTTTCATTTTGGAAGCCGGAACGTCAACGGTTTCGTGCTTCGCGTTGTTGGCATTGCGGATGCGGGTGAGCATATCGGCAATGACGTCAGAAATTTGCATTGTTTTTTCCTCCTTTTATGCAAGTTATTCGGTTATTGGGGTTTTGTCCCCCGCCTAATCCTTGCTGCCGGCTCTCACCGGCGGCGAGTCGGCGGTTAACGCTTTCGCGTTCCTTCCGACAAGATTGGAGCGTCAGATTTTTTACCAGCTTGCTTTCTTGACACCGGGAATCTGACCCTTGTAAGCAAGCTCACGGAAACAGATACGGCAGATACCGAATTTACGCAGATAAGCGTGAGGTCTGCCACAGATCTTGCAGCGGTTGTATTCTCTGGTGGAATACTTCTGCGGTTTCTGCTGTTTCAGCTTCATAGAAAGTTTTGCCATGTTCTTCCTCCCTCTTACTTCGCAAACGGAGCGCCCATGAGTTCGAGCAGCGCCTTTGCTTCTTCGTCGTTCTGAGCAGTGGTAACGAACGCGATGTCCATACCTCTGACACGATCGACCTTTTCGTATTCGATTTCAGGGAATATGATCTGCTCTTTCAGACCGAGAGAATAGTTGCCGCGGCCGGCGAAGGCGGTGGGGTTGATACCCTTGAAGTCACGAACACGGGGGAGAGCCAGATTGAAGAGACGATCCATAAACTCGAACATTCTCTCGCCACGGAGCGTGACCTTCACGCCGATCTTCATGCCCTGTCTGACTTTGAAGTTAGCAACAGACTTTCTCGCATAGGTCGGAACGGGTTTCTGACCGGTAATAGCGGCCAGGTCTGCCATGATGGAATCGATTGCTTTCGCATTTTCCTTAGCTTCGCCGGCGCCGACGTTGATCACGATCTTGTCGAAGCGCGGGATCTGCATGGAACTCTTGTAATTAAACTTTTTCATCAATGCGGGAGCAACTTCTGCTTTATAAAACTCTTTTAATCTTGCCATTTTGCTTTACCTCCGCATTAAAATTTGTTGCCGCATTTCTTGCAAACGCGGACCTTTTTGTCACCGTCAACGGTGACACCGGTGCGAACACCCTTGCCGCACTTCGGGCAGAAAAGCTGAACCTTATCGGCATACATAGCGCCTTCCACGTCTACGATACCGCCGGCCTCGCCCTGCTTTCTCGGCTTGGTGTGTTTCTTCTTGATGTTGACGCCCTCGATGATGACTTTTCTCTCATCGGGAGATACGGCGACAACTTTACCTTTTTTGCCCTTTTCGGTGCCGGAAATTACGATAACGGTATCGTCTTTTCTGATATGAAGTTTACTCATCTCTCAAATCCTCCCATTATCAAAGTACTTCCGGAGCGAGAGAAAGAATTTTCAAATAATCTTTCTCACGAAGCTCTCTTGCTACCGGCCCAAAAATACGCGTTCCTCTCGGCGTCTTGTCATCCTTGATGATGACCGCTGCGTTCTCATCGAATTTCAGATAAGAACCGTCGGCTCTGTGAACACCCTTGACGGAGCGAACGATGACAGCCTTTACGACTTCACCTTTTTTCACCTGACCGCCGGGCGCTGCCTTCTTCACGCAGGCAACCACAACATCTCCGATGCCGGCATAACGTCTGCCGGTACCGCCAAGCACGCGAATACACATAAGTTCCTTAGCGCCGGTGTTATCGGCGACTTTCATCAATGACTGCTGTTGTATCATTGTGCTTATTCCTCCTTAATATCACATCTCACAGGTTGTGGGATCTCCCACTCTAACCTTGCACTATGAAATTATTTTGCTTTTTCGATAATCTCGACAAGTCTCCATCTCTTATCCTTGGACAGAGGTCTGGTCTCCATTATGCTGACGGTATCGCCGATCGCGCATTCGTTATTTTCATCATGCGCTTTGAGTTTGGTCGTTCTTTTCAGAACCTTGCCGTACTTCGGATGCTTGACGTTATCGCGGATGGCGACAACGATGGTTTTGTCCATCTTGTTGCTGACAACCAAGCCGGTTCTGGTCTTTCTGAGGTTTCTTTCCGTTGCTTCACTCATGACTCATTCTCCTTCCTGCTTAATCAGCGTTCTTCTCGCGAAGAACGGTCATTACTCTGGCAATGTCCTTCTTGCAGTCCGCGATTTTGTGCGGGTTGTCAAGTTGGTTGATGGCATTCTGGAAGCGAAGGTTGAAGAGTTCGCTTTTCAGCTCCGTGAGTTTAGAGGTAAGCTCAGCGGAAGTCATATTTTTCAGTTCGGATACTTTCACTGTTTTAGCCCTCCTCTACTTCTTCTTTTTTCACAAACTTGCACTTGATCGGCAGTTTGTGGGATGCCAGACGCATAGCTTCCTTGGCATCTTCTTCGGATACGCCGTCCATCTCGAACATAACTCTGCCGGGTTTCACAACCGCGACCCAGTATTCGGGAGAACCTTTACCGGAACCCATTCGGGTTTCAGCCGGCTTCTCGGTGATCGGCTTGTCCGGGAAAATCTTGATCCATACGTTACCGCCACGTTTGATGTAACGCGTCATGGCGATACGGGCGGCCTCGATCTGATTGCTCGTGATCCAGGCGGGTTCGAGGGCTACCAAGCCGTACTGACCGTAAGTAACGGTCGTACCCTTGTGGGCAGCGCCTTTCAGACGGCCACGCTGAACACGTCTGAATTTTACTCTCTTAGGCATTAACATAATTTACTTCGCGCCTCCTTCTCTGGGGGTTCTGGGAGTGCGAGGACGACGGTCGCCGTTCCAGGTGTTGTTGCCATTGCGGTCACCGCGATCGTTTCTTCTGCCTTCGCCTCTGTCGTTGCGTCTCGGGAAACGGGGTTTATCCTGAGCGGGAGCGGCGGCTACGCCGTTTCTGTCAGCAAGAACCTCGCCCTTGTAGATCCAAACCTTAACACCGATCTTACCGTAGGTGGTGTTTGCCTCATAGAAGCCGTAGTTGATGTCGGCTCTGATCGTTTGCAGCGGAATGGTGCCCTCATGATAGTGCTCGGTACGGGCGATTTCCGCGCCGGCAAGACGGCCGGACAGGGTCACCTTGATACCCTTGGCACCGAGGCGCATCGTTCTGCCGATGGCCTGCTTCATCGCACGGCGGAACGCCACTCTCTTTTCGAGCTGAGCGGCGATGCTTTCGGCAACGAGCTGGGCATCCAGATCGGGAACCTTGATCTCGGTAGCTTCTACGCTGACGGGCTTTCCGGTCATGGTTTCAAGTTTCTGACGGAGTTTTTCGATTTCAACGCCGCCGCGGCCGATCACCATACCCGGTTTTGCGCAGTGAATGATAATTTTGACTCTTCCGGATTCGCCGCAAGTTCTTTCGATCTCAATGCGGGATACACCGGCAGTCAGAAGAGTCTCTTTCAGATACTTTCTGACCTTGTAGTCGGAAACCAGCGTATCGCCGAACACGTCGTCGCGTGCGAACCATCTGGAATCCCAGTCTTTGATAACGCCTACACGTAAACCGTGCGGATTAACTTTTTGTCCCATTATCTGCGACCTCCTTTAAACTTTTTCCCGGAGAGCAAGTGTCACGTGGCACGTTCTCTTCAAGATTCTGTCTGCGCTGCCCTTTGCTCTCGGCATGATTCTTTTCAGGGTCTTGCCGGGGCACACGAAGCACTCACTGACGTACAGTTTTTCGGGATTCATACCGAAATTGTGCTCCGCATTGGCCATCGCGCTCTTCAACAGTTTGATCAGGTATTCACTCGCAGACTTAGGAGTGTTTTTCAGGATAGCCATTGCCATTCCCGCATCCTTCCCTCTGATGAGGTCAAGTACAATCTGTACTTTGCGCGGGGATATTCTGGCATCTTTAAGATATGCTCTTGCTTCGTTCATTTAATTGTTGCCTCCCTTCGCATTGGTGCGAGATTAGTTACCGTTGTTGGACGTCTTGCTTCCGGCGTGACCCTTGAAGGTTCTCGTGGGAGCAAATTCACCAAGTTTGTGGCCTACCATGTCTTCCGTTACATAAACCGGAACATGCTTTCTGCCGTCATGAACAGCGATCGTATGTCCGACGAATTCGGGGAATATCGTGGAAGCACGAGACCAAGTTTTGAGGACTTTCTTTTCGCCCTTTTCATTCATCGCTTCGATGCGAGAGAAAAGTTTTGCTTCGACGAAAGGTCCTTTTTTCAGACTTCTACTCATTTTATGCTTCCTCCTTATTTACTGTTTCTGTGCTTTACGATGAACTTCTCGGTTCTGGCCTTCTTATCTCTGGTCTTGTAGCCGAGAGCGGGCTTACCCCAAGGAGTTACCGGAGAAGGACGACCGACAGGGGACTTACCTTCACCACCACCGTGCGGGTGATCGCAGGGGTTCATGACGGAACCGCGAACCGTAGGACGGATGCCCATGTGACGGGTCTTACCGGCCTTACCGAGTTTCACGTTCTCATGTTCGATGTTGGAAACCTGGCCGATCGTGGCGCGGCAGTCGAGACGGACGATTCTGACTTCGCCGGAAGGAAGACGTACCTGAGCGTTGCCGTTTTCCTTGGCCATGAGCTGTGCGGCACTGCCGGCGCTGCGAACGAGCTGACCGCCCTTACCGGGATAAAGCTCAATGTTGTAAATAAAGGTACCGACGGGGATGTTGCCGATCGGGAGCGTGTTGCCCGGTTTGATATCGGCGTCCGCGCCGCAGTAGATCTTATCGCCGTCCGTCAGACCGACAGGGGCGATCATATACTTCTTCGTACCGTCTTCATATTGGAGAAGAGCGATATAAGCAGTGCGGTTCGGATCGTACTCGATACCGATAACGGTAGCGGCCTGTTCCGTAAAATCACGCTTGAAGTCAACGATTCTGTACTTCTGTCTGTTGCCGCCGCCTTTATGACGAACGGTGATCTTGCCGTAACTGTTTCTGCCGGCATTTTTCTTCTTAACAGTAATAAGACTCTTTTCGGGAGTAAACTTCGTGATCTCGGCAAAGTCCGAAACCGACATGTTTCTTCTCGCAGGAGTTGTGGGTTTATACTTAATGGTTGCCATAATTCGTTGCTCCTCCTTCCTTAAATCATGCCGTCAAAGAACGCAATGGACTTTGAACCGGGTGCCAGGGTAACGATCGCTTTCTTCCAAGCCTTGGTGTAGCCGGAATGAACGCCCATCGTTTTGGGTTTTCTCTTCATGCTGATGGTGTTTACGTCCTGTACCTTAACGCCGAACGCCGTTTCGACCGCGGCTGCGATCTCGGGCTTCGTTGCGGTTTTCAGAACTTCAAAGGTGTATCTCAGGTCTTTGGTTGCAGCCAGACTGGATTCGGTGATCACCGGTCTGATGATGATATCATATGCTGTCTTCATTATGCATACACCTCCTCAATTTTCTCGGCGGCAGCCTTGGTCACCACGAACTTGTCGCAGTTCAGAATGTCATACACGTTGAGAGTGTTGACATAAGCCACTTTTACGCCGGGGATGTTAGCAAGACTTCCGGTAACGAAAGCGTTCTTCTCATCGAGAACGATGAGAGCCTTGCCGGTAGCACCAATGGCGCTGAGCATAGCGACCATGACTTTGGTCTTATACTCGGTAGCGGTGATGGCATCGAGAACGACGAGTTCGTTATCCGCCAGTTTGCTGGAAAGAGCGCTCTTCATAGCGAGGCGCTTAACCTTCTTGTTCAGATCGATGTGGTAGCTTCTGGGCTTCGGGCCGAGAGCGATACCGCCGTGCGTCCACTGAGGAGCGCGGGTGGAACCCTGTCTGGCTCTGCCGGTGCCTTTCTGTCTGTAAGGCTTCTTACCGCCGCCGGAAACTTCGGTTCTGGTAAGAGTGGACTGTGTGCCCTGTCTCTGATTGAGGAGGTAAGCACGAACGGCGGCGTGGAGAACAGCGGTATTGACTTCCACGGCGAAAACAGTGTCCGCCAAAGTCATCGTTCCGACTTCTGCGCCGGCCATATTCAAAACTTTAACATTAGCCATCGTCTATTCCTCCTTTTAAGCTTTTACCGTGTTGCGAAGGAATACGATGCCACCGCGAGCACCGGGAACGGCACCCTTGACAGCGATCAGGTTCTTCTCTGCATCAACACGAACAACGTCGAGATTCAATACGGTGATCTGTTCGTTACCATACTGGCCCGCCATCTTCTTATTTTTGAAGATTCTCGAAGGCGAGGAGTTTGCACCCATAGAACCGGGCTGGCGATGAACAGGGCCAACACCGTGGGTCATACGGAGTTTGTGGCAACCCCATCTCTTTACAACGCCGCTGTATCCGTGGCCCTTGGAAATGCCGGTCACATCTACTCTGTCGCCTGCCGCGAACGTATCGGCGGAGTTAACGTCGCCTACGTTCATGGAAGCCGCGTCATCAAGACGGAATTCTTTCAGATGTCTCTTCATGGAAACACCTGCTTTGGCGAAATGTCCCTTCTGGGGCTTGTTGAGGTCCTTTTCCTTAGCATCCTCAAAGCCGAGCTGTACGCTGTCATAGCCGTCGTGTTCCGCAGTTTTCTTCTGAGCCACGACGCAGGGACCTGCTTCAATGATGGTTACCGGCACGATGTTGCCGGCTTCGTCGAAGATCTGAGTCATGCCGATCTTCTTTCCGATGATACCTTTTTTCATACCTTTCATTTGCCTCCTTTTAAGGTTATTGGTCGGCCATCCGTTGAGCGGGCCGACTTGACCAAAAGCAGCCATAATAATATAAGGAAGGATTTTGCCTTACATTGTTATTCGTTGCTCCGTCGAAAATTAAAGTTTAACTTCGATTTCGACACCGGCCGGAAGTTCGAGACTGGTGATGGCTTCGATAGCCTTCTGCGACGGCTTGATCACGTCGATCAGTCTCTTGTGCGTTCTGTACTCAAACTGTTCTCTGCTGTCCTTATACTTGTGAACAGCGCGCAGGATCGTAACGATTTCTTTCTCCGTGGGAAGCGGAATGGGGCCGGATACGGTCGCACCGTTTCTCTTGGCTGCATCTACGATTTTCTCTGCCGCAGCATCGACCAGGGTGTGGTCATAACTTTTCAGTCTGATTCTGATTTTCTCGCTGACTGCCACTTGAATGTTCCTCCTTGTTTTATTTTGTTGCTTTGCGGAGCTGGACGCCTTTGTGAGATAAGGCATCGGATTCGCTGAACATATTGTCGGGTGTTTCCACCGTCTCAAATAAAAAGCCGGATTCTGGATCCGGAGCCTCGGCCTTTACCGGATTGACACCGCACGCGGTGCAATATCCAAGCCACAGCTTGCTCAGAAAATCTGCTTTCGCCCGTTTTTTTCGGACATACTCTGCGGAAATTACCCGTTTT
>JAGHUY010000325.1 GCA_018064545.1 Candidatus Apopatosoma intestinale
GAAACCTTGGGCGATCGCCCAAGGTTAGCCTCTTTATCGCTTTTTCGGTCTGGACTTTTTTTACAGCCCCATATTTTGGCAATACTATGAAAAAGGACTTACTTTTTTATCATTCGCGCCCAAAAGACCGTGGCGGCTTGAAGCGGCAGGGCGAACAGGAAGAGATACCAGAATCCCCAAACGGCCAAGGTGACGTAAAGCGCGGCCGCAAAACTCCAAATCAGCAGGGAGATGAACAAAAAGTTCCGGCGAGCCTGTCCCCAGATGGCATTGAAAACGAGCAGGTCCGTCGCGGTCGCCGGCACGCCCCACAAAAAGCAGAGCCACGCGCGGGGAACGTCAAAAAGGGAAAATGCCGCAAATGCCACGATGACGATGAGCCATACGCCGGCCGCGGAGAGCAGAGAAATCTGCAATTTGTTCCGCTTTTTCGCCTGCGTTTCCGCGTCCTTTTCCGGCAGGGAAAATTCAGACGGCGCGAGGAGCAGATCGTCGATCTTCGTACCGAACAGGTCGGCGATCTGTTTCAGCACCAAGACGTCCGGGATGCTTTCGGCGCGTTCCCATTTCGACACGGCCTTGTCGGTATAATTCAGTTTTTCCGCAAATTGCGCCTGCGTCAGTCCCGCGGTCGTGCGAAGTCTGACGATGTTATCCGCAATATTTTTCTTCCAATCGTTTCCCATTTTCTGACGAAAACCCCTTATTTTTCAAGCAATTCTACTGACAGTTTACCGGGAGTAGCGAGCCGGTAGAGTGCCGGTATTCCGACGGTTTCCCTCGTTCTCCCGTCTGTGAGTGGTCAAAGAGAATCATTTCTGTTATCATTTTATCACAAATGAAAAAACAAATCAAGTCCCGATTATCCAGGGGAAAAGGTTGGGGGACTGGGGGAGAAACGCATGAAAAAAATTGAAGTATTCGGAGATTCCGTTTTACAGGGGGTGATTTTCACCGGGTCGCGGTATAAACTGAGCGGCCGCTCTCTCGAAGAAAATATGGAAAAACGGGGCGTCTCCCTGCACCGTTCGTGCCGCATGGGTTCGACCATTGATGCCGGTATGGAGCGGCTCCGCTCTTTTGCGGCGGAAAACCCCGATCTGTCCGGCACCACGGTTTTACTGGAATTCGGAGGAAACGACTGCGCCTACGATTGGAAAGCGGTTTCGGAAAACCCGGACGGCGAACACGCCCCGAAAACCGATCGGATCGCTTTTGCCGCCCGGTACGAGGAGGCCGTCGCACTTTGCCGCGAGCACGGCGCGGACGTGGCGATCGCCACGCTGATCCCCATTGACGCGGAAAAATATATGAATTTCATCTCCCGGGGGCTTTCCTATGACAATATCATGGGTTGGCTCGGCGACGTCAGTATGCTGTACCGCTGGCATGAAAAGTATAACAGAACCGTGGAACTGCTGGCCGAAAAGACCGGCTGTCCGCTCGTCGATCTAAGAGAGAGTTTTCTGCTTTCTCACGATTTTTCCTCGCTTCTCTGCGCTGACGGCATCCATCCGACGGAGCAGGGACACAAGTTGATCGAAAATACGCTTTTGCAGTGCATGGCATAATACCAAAAAGACGTCCGCGAGTGTCGCGGACGTCTTTTCTCTCTTGCGAACTCTACTTATTTAATAGAGTTCTCGTAAGACTCGACCATCTTTTTTACCATCTGGCCACCGACGGAACCAGCCTGCTTAGAGGTGAGGTCACCGTTGTAACCCTGTTTCAGGTTTACGCCGACTTCGCTTGCGGCTTCCATCTTGAAACGGTCAAGAGCTTCCTTAGCTTCGGGAATCAGTGTCTTGTTGCTTGCCATTTTATTTTTCTCCTCAAAAATTGAAAATCAACAGTTCTTTTTCATTCGCGGAAATCCGGCTTCTTCGTGAAAAGCCGTTTCCCCGAATGAATCCGGGAAGAAAGTTCAAAACAACAGCCTCTGATCGGACTACGCCATCGAGGGTTCTGGACCGCTTGTCACGGGATGCCATGATTCTTGTGAATGCGGAACAAAGACGCGCTGTGCGCTTTGTTCTGTGTTTATTATTTTTCACGCGCGTTTTTTTATGAGTGGAAAAACTTCGCATTTTTTGAAACGAAAAGGCAGGACGTGCGAATCCCCCGCGACGTTGGGACCATAAAAGAAACGGGGCATATAATGGGAATGCGGAGGAGACTCCGCACGGCGAAAGCCGGATCAAAGGAGACTATGAAAAATGAGCCGTCGCATTATTACCGTCAGTTCTCCGACGTATGCAACGAAAGGTGCGAGAATCCTATCTAAGAGCGGGATTCCCGCCCGTGTCACGCATTTGCACGCTTCACAGACTCTGCGCGGGTGCACTTCCGGCGTGGAGATCCGCCCGCCGGACGAGGGACGCGCACTGGATACCCTTTCCGCGGCGGGGATTCCCGTCACGGGCGTTGTGATACTCGGATAATGTTTTCCGCCCTTTATGGGCGGAGTCCATAACGCGGCTCACAGGCAGGAGTTTTTTATGATTTATTTTGACAATGCCGCCACCACGTTCCCTAAGCCGCCCGCAGTCACCGAGGAAATGGTGCGGTGTATGCGCGAATACGGCGGAAACGCGGGGCGAAGCGGGCATGTGCTGGCCGTCCGTGCCGCCGAAGCGATTTATGATTGCCGGGCGGAGCTGGCCGCCTTTTTCGGCATTACCAAGCCGGAAAACGTCGTTTTTACCGCCAATACCACCGGGGCGCTGAATCTGGTGATCGGGGGGCTTGCCCGATACGGCGACCATTTTCTGATTTCCGATATGGAGCACAACAGCGTAGCGCGTCCGATGGCCGCTCTTCGGGAAAAAGGCGTGATCACGGTCGGGACTTTTCACGCCATGGCGCCGGAGCAGGAAATCCTCCGCGGCATAGAGAAACAGATCACGCCCTATACCAAGGCGGTCGTGGCCATTCACGCCTCCAACGTATGTCCGGCCGTTCTGCCGATCCGGGAAATCGGCGCACTCTGCCGAAAGCACGGCATTCTGTACGTGGTGGACGCGGCACAGAGTGCCGGCATTTACGATATTGACGTCACGCGGGATCATATTTCGGCACTGTGCGTGCCCGGTCATAAAGGGCTGTACGGGCCGCAGGGAAGCGGGGCGGTGATCTTTGCCGACGATTTTCCGTTTTCCATGCTGGCTCCCACGGTGTTCGGCGGGAACGGCGTCCGTTCCGAGGAATCGGATATGGGAAGAGAGCCGCCGGAATCGTATGAGGCGGGTACGCTCGCCACGCCGGGTATCGCGGGACTTTGCCGGGGCGTGCGGTTTCTCTCCTCCCTCGGCACCGAGGCCGTGCGGCAAAAAGAGAGGGAACTCTACCGGCACGTGCGGGAGGAACTCTGTAATATGCCCGACGTCCGCGTTTTCATGCCGTGGGCGGAGGAGGGGTCGCTCATTTTGTTCACGGGAAAAGAAAAGAGCGGGTCGGCGATCGCCGCATCGCTTGCCGACCGCGGCATCTGCACGCGGGCGGGACTGCATTGCGCCCCCTCGGCGCACCGGGTGCTCGGAACCGGCGGCGACGCCGTCCGCGTCAGTTTTTCCGTCTTCAACACACTCGCGGAAACCGACCGCTTTTTGTCCGCGCTTCGCGCTGTGCTGAAAGAGTAAATCGGCTTGACGCCATGATCGGCTTTGTTTCATGAACTTATGTCTTGACGACAAAAAACGGCCTCCCGTTTTCCAAAATGGGAAGCCGTTTTGTTATGATTGACCGATCGCAAGGGCTTTTTCCACAAATGTGACGCCCTATTCTTTTTTTATCAATGAATGCTTGCCCGGAGTTGCTTTTTTCCGGGCGATCACCCGTTTTTACATATTGGCGTCCAGATACTCGTCGATACAGGAGCGGAGCTGTGCCAACGCCTCCTGAATGGAGACGTTCTGCAACTGCGCGCCGGCCGCGTCGAAGTGACCGCCGCCGCCCATCTTTTCCAGAATGAGCTGCACGTTGACGCTATGCTCGCTTCGGGCGGAGATATGCACCGAATCGCCGATCTTACAGATGGCAAAGGCGGCCAGCACCCCCTCCACTTGGAGCAGCCGGTCGGCCGCTTTGGCGGCGTTGACGCGGGACAGTCTGGAAGAACCGGCGTCGTTGTTGAACGCAATGGCAATGACCGAACGGTGGACGACGACGTTGCTCTCGAAACGGGCTTCCGCGAGGAAATCTTCGATCCCGGTCTTGAACAGAGCCTGGGCATCCAGCGGGCTTGCCCCCTCGCCGCGGAGATACAGCGCGGAACCGAACGTGCGCACGCCGGTGTTGTGGGAGAACTGCTTGGTATCCAGCAGAATGCCGGCAAACAGCAGGTCGGCGAGTTCCTTGGGAAGCGATCCCTGAGGAAGAACCTGTTCGAGCAGTTCGGAGACCAGTTCCGACGCGGAGGAGGCCGACGGCTCGATGTATGCAATCACGGGAGGAACGGCATATTCGGCCGTTTTCCGGTGGTGGTCGATGACCGCAAATGCCTTGGCGGTGCGGATCACGTCGGGGGCTTCACAGTAGTCGATATTATTGACGTCGACCATGATGGCGAGCGTATCGCTCCGGATCAGGTCCTGCGCCTCGTTTTTGTCAACGAACAGGTCGCGGAATCCGGGATTCTTCGCCACCATACGGAAACACCCGGCCAGATTCCGGTCTCCTCTGTCGACGACGACGTTGGCTTTGATCCCGCAGTGGGTGGCGAGCTGTACGATGGCGAGCGCCGAGGCAAAGGCATCAAAATCCGCGTAGCGGTGTCCCATGACGATGATATTACTGCCGGCGGACATGAGCGTCGTCAACTGACCCGCGATCATGCGGGCGCGCACTTTGGTACGCTTTTGCACCGTTTTGGTCTTGCCGCCGTAAAAGTCGAATCCGTCGGCCGTCTTGACGACCACCTGATCGCCTCCGCGTTGCAGAGCCATATCAAGCGCCGCCTGCGTGGCACGCTCTTTTTCGGCCAGAGAGCCGTTCATCTTGGCAATTCCCATCGACATGGTGACGGGGATGGACGAGTTTCCGATGCTGATTTCCCGGATGTCGTCCAGAATGGAAAACCGCTCTTTTTCAAACTGTGTCAGATATTTTGCCTCAAAGAAACAGACGAATTTATGACGGCTGTATTCCTTGACCAACCCCCCGACGGCGTCCATGTCCCGTTTCAAAAGCGCATAGACCGACGTTTCGGCATTGTTGTCAACGTCCTGAACGACCTGCATCAGTTCGTCAATGTTGTCGATCATCGCATAAGCGACGACAACGTCCTCATCGGCAAGGCGACTGCTCAGACTCTTCAACTCCGTGATCTCTTCAAAGAGGATCATGCAGTATGCCGCCCCTTTGGAGGTGACGCGGGTCCCCTTGGCACGGAAAATATCGCGCTCCGCCGACGAAGAGGCCTCGGCAAGGAAAGAGACTTCCACACCGTCTTCGCTATCCGCTTTCATGACGCGCTCTATGGTCGCGTCGCAGATGGTGTCGATCGGCTTTCCGTACAGAACGCCGCGCGTCCGGAATCGGGACGAAAGAGCCGCATTGTACCAGACGATCTTGCCCTTTTCGTCACAGATCAGAACCGGCATTTGCAATTGCTGGATAAAACTCAGCGTGATGGTTCCGAAAACGGACCCCTTGATCTCCGTCAAGTGCCCGCGGGATCGCCGGACGAGCCCGGTGATAGCGATGACGGCGACCAGACCGAGGTAGATGCCGAGAACCCAAAGAATCATTTCCGCCGGGTGCGCGACGGCTTCCGTCGAGAGAACAATGACGCAGAAAGCGAGCGCGATGACGCCGAAAACGGCGCACAGAAAAGCACCGATCGGAAACCCGGAACGGCCGGGTCTGTTATTTTCTGGCATAACTTTTCTCCTTTTTTATTCTTTACCGGAATCGTTGGACAGTTGTTGTATTTTATAGATGGCGAGGGTGTCCCATGCTCCGAGAAACGCGAGCAGATAGAACGGCAGAGAGACGCTCAAAAACAGTGTGACGGCGCAGACGATCAGCAGAACGACGGCAAAGCCGTGCGTCGTCGGACGGCGATAGCGTATCCGCCAGCCTTTCACACCCATGACGAGAAAGACGGGGAGTAGGATCAAGGACAGGTTGATAGCGACCACATAGAGATAACTGAAAAACAGGGAGGACGCGCCGAGAGACGCGATCACCTGACAGAGATAGGAGACGAGAAACAAAATCGCACTGATCCGGCTCGGCAAAAACTCGGCTTTCCGGCCGGGGATCAGCGGATAGAATCCGAAAATCCGGGTGAAAAGAAGTCCGAGATAATATGAAAGAAACGCCGTGACCGAAAAGAGCACGATCGTCAGGGCGAGAGAGACGGTTTTCAGCGCCGTTACCGCACTTTCGATCAGATAGTCGGCCGTCAGAGTTTCGGCAAGTTCTTTCGGCAGACTGCCGGAGAGGGCGGAAAGATAGGCGTCCAGCGGTTCCCGGAACGTTGCGAGAAGTTCCGCTTCCCACGCGTCAAACCACGCCCGGACGTCGGGGATCAGCGAAGAAAAGGCGTGTCCGGCCGTCAGATAGGCGATGACAGCCAAGACCACGGCGACACCGCCGAAGGACAGAGCCGTCTGCAACATGACGGAGACGCGGGGGCTTCCTGTCCGCAGTCCGTCGGAGAGAAACGTGCCGGCGAGGGCGAACACCAAGAAAAACAGGGATAAAAACAGGTTTCCGGTGATCAGAAACGCGATTTCAAAAACCGGCAGGCACAAGAGATACGCCCACTTTTTCCCGGAGAGAAGCAGAACGGCGGAAAAGGCGGCGGACATGGCGGCAAACAACACCACCGCAGAGAGAACGAGTCCCATCCGCAGGGCCAGCGCCGTCAGCGCGGAGAGCGCCATGACGAGAAAATACCCGAGAACGATTTTGACGATAGGGAGATTCTTTTTTTCCATGGGAAAATCCTTTTTTTAAATAATATCGGATGCGGATGAGGATTGCAGGTGCTCCATGAGCCGTTTGTTGAACTCCATGGCGGTGTTATAACCCATCCGTTTCTGACGGCTTTCCATCGCCGCGATCTCGATGATGATGGCCAGGTTCCGGCCGGGATGGACGGGGATGGTATAGGTCGGAATCTCCAAGCCGAGAATGTTGGTGGTCTCGGTCTCGCTTCCGATCCGGTCGTAGACTTTGTTCTGATCCCAGTGTTCCAATTTGATGATCAGATTGATTTTTTCGCTTTCCTTGATGGCACCGATGCCGAAAATGCGGCGGATATCCACGATGCCGATGCCGCGAAGTTCCACGAAGTGGCGGATCACCTCGGGAGACGTCCCGACCAGCGTTTTTTCCGAGGCGCGTTTGATGATGACGGCGTCGTCGGCGATCAGACGGTGGCCGCGCTTGACCAGTTCGATCGCGGTCTCGCTCTTTCCGATGCCGGAATCGCCGAGGATCAAAATGCCTTCGCCGTAGACTTCGACGAAAACGCCGTGACGCTGAATCCGGGGAGCCAGCGCCATGGAGAGAAAAGCGATGACGGCGGCTTGGAACCGGGATGACAGAGAATCGGTGCGGAGAAGCGGCAGGGAATGCTCCCGGCAGACCGCGAGCATCTCGTCAAACGCCGGGAGCGACGAGGTCAGAACGACCGCGGGCGGATCGTGCTCGGCGAGTACGGAGAGCCGCTTTTGGCGGTCTTCGGCGGCAAGCGAGGACAGAAACTGGTGTTCCGCGTGTCCGATCAGCTGAATCCTTTTTTTGTCGAAGCAGTCGTAAAAGCCGTTGAGCGCGAGTCCCGGACGGCTGATGTCCGAACTGAATATCTCGACGTTTTCCCAGTTCTCGGGGACGCAAAGCGTTTCCAGCTTAAATTCGTCCGCGACCTCTTTCAGTTTGATGGAATAGACCTCCGTGCTCTGGTTCTGATCCATAAACGGCTCCCTTCTGC
>JAGHUY010000320.1 GCA_018064545.1 Candidatus Apopatosoma intestinale
CTGGAAAAGTCGCAGGCGGGATAGCGTTCGCAACTGTAAAAGACGGCGTGATTCTTGCCCGTGCCGCGGACGATCTCCGAACCGCACTTCGGGCACTTGACGCCGATCGTCTCCCGGATCGCCTTGGTATACCGGCACTGCGGGAAATTGCTGCAAGCGTAGAATTTGCCGAAACGGCTCTGACGGATTACCAGAGGAGACCCGCACAGTTCACATTTCTGATCGGTCACTTCCGGCTCGGCTTTCTCTTTTTTGACGGGGTTGCCGTCCTTATCGATGGCCACCGTGTTCCGACAGGCCGGATAGTTCGGGCAGGCCGCGAAACGACCGAAACGGCCGGTGCGGATCACCATCTTGCATCCGCACTTTTCGCAGACGATGTTGGATTCTTCGGGGGCGATTTTGACCTTGTTTTCCCCGATGTGTTTCTGCGCTTTTTCCAGCGTTTTTTCAAAGTCCCCGTAAAAATCGGCGAGAACGGTCTCATAGGTGGCCGTGCCCTCGGCGATCTCATCCAGGTCGTCTTCCATATTGGCGGTAAAGGTATAGTCCACCACGTGCGGAAAGTTCTTTTTCATCAGAGAGACGATGGCCTCACCCAGTTCCGTGGCTTTCAGAACTTTCTTCTCGCGATCGACGTAGCCGCGTTCCAGGATGGTGGTGATGGTCGTGGCATAGGTGCTCGGACGGCCGATCCCCTTTTCTTTGAGCGTCTTAATGAGAGAACCCTCGGTATAGTGCGACGGCGGATCGGTGAAATTCTGCTTGGGGTCAAGCGATTTCAGTGTCAGCGCCTCGCCCTCTTTCAGCGTGGTCAGTTTCCCGATCTCGGTCTCCCCGTCGTCGTAAACGAGCAGATAGCCCGGGAACTTGACGGCGGTGGCACCGGCGCGGAAAATATAGTCTCCGCAGGTAACATCGACGGTCTGCGTGTCCAGTTCCGCGTTCTTCATCTGGCTGGCGAGGAAGCGGTTCCAGATCAGTTTATAGAGTTTATACTGGTCAGAGGACAAAACGCCCTTGATCTTTTCGGGGTCACACGCCATGTTGGCGGGACGGATCGCCTCGTGCGCGTCCTGCGCGTCGTCGGACGTCTTGAATACCCGGCGCTTGGAGGGATAGTATTCCTTTCCGTAGCGTTCGGTGATATAGGATTTAGCCGCCTCCGCCGCCTCGTTTGAGATGCGGAGAGAGTCGGTACGCATATAGGTGATGATACCGTGGGTGCCGCCGAATTCGGGTCCCAGATTGATGCCCTCGTAGAGTTCCTGCGCGATCCGCATGATCCGCTTGGACTGGAAGCCGAGACGGCCGGCCGCCTCCTGCAAGAGCGTGGAGGTGGTGAACGGCGGGAGCGGCGATTTGGATTTCTGCGCGTTTTTGACGGAAGCCACCGTGAACGGGCCGTTCTTACAGGCCGCGATCACCGCGTCGGCTTCGGCGGCGCAGGAGAGTTCCGTCTTGCCGGCGGACGTGCCGTAAAAGCGTGCGGTAACTTCCTTTTTGCGCGATCCGATCAAAAGAGCGTCGATCGTCCAGAATTCTTTCGGCACAAAAGCCTTGATCTCCGCGTCGCGTTCCACGACGAGACGCGTCGCGACGGACTGGACACGGCCGGCGGACAGACCGCTCTTGACCGTTTTCCAAAGGTACGGACTGAGTTTATAGCCCACGATGCGGTCGAGGACCCGGCGCGCCTGCTGGGAGTTGACCAGATTCATATCGATGGCACGCGGATGCTCGATCTGCTGTAAGATCACGTTTTTCGTGATTTCGTTGAACGCGATCCGGCAGACCTTTTCCGGCTCAACGCCGAGGATGGTGGCCAGATGCCACGAAATCGCTTCTCCCTCGCGGTCCGGGTCGGTCGCGAGATAGATGCGGTCGGCCGCTTTGGCCTCTTTTTTTAGTTGATTGATCAAATCGGTCTTGCCCTTGATGTTCATATATTTCGGCTTAAAACCGTTTTCGATGTCAACGCCGAGGGAGCTTTTCGGAAGATCGCGAACGTGACCGACCGAAGCTACTACCTTGTAGTCTTTTCCCAGGTAGGAGTTGATAGTCGTCGCCTTAGCGGGCGACTCCACGATAACAAGATTCCGCATGGAGCGTTCTCCTTACTTCTTTGCGCGTCCGGTTACCGGATGCGAATTCTTTGCCATTATAGCCGATTTTTGACCCCTTGTCAAGATTGAATTACAGCCGTCGGAATTTTCCTCCCGGCAGACTTTCCAAATGCCCCTCGATCTCCAATTCCGTCAACGTCGCCAAAAGACCGCCCATGGAGAGCGTTTGCCCGCGAGCGGCCAGCGCGTTCCAGATTTCGTCTGACGTCATCGGTGTCGAAAGAAGCGAGAGAATGCCGGCCGGGATCGGGGCAAGCCCTGCCGGAACGGAGTACGGCTCTGCCGCTTCCGTCTGCTCACGGTCAAAAGGCTTCTTCTCTTTCTTTATTTTCTTCTCTTCTTTCTCTTTTTTCTCTGCGGTTTCGCTCTCGGCCCGCTCTTCTTTCCAAGAAAAATCGGCTTTTTCCACAAAAAGCTTGGTCGGATAGCAGAGTTCAAAGTCGCTCAGAATATCGGAAGCGGAGGTGACCAGCGTCGCTCCCCGCCGGATCAGACTGTTGGTCCCGCGACTCGCCTCGGCATGGATGTCGCCGGGAAACGCAAAGACGGGACGTCCCTGACGGATGGCGTATTCCGCCGTGATCAGAGAACCGCTCTGCTCGGCGGCCTCGAACACCACGGTGGCCTCCGAAAGCCCGCTGATGACCCGGTTCCGGATGGGAAAATTCTCGCGGGACGGTTTGGTTCCGGGCGCGAATTCGGTCATGACAAGACCCGTTTTTTCTATTTGTTTCATCAAATGCCGATTCTGTGGCGGATAAGCCCGGTCGATGCCGGTTCCGAGGATGGCGATCGTATAGCCGCCGACGGAAAGTGCCCCTTTATGGCACTGAGTGTCGATCCCGAGCGCAAGCCCGCTGACGATCCCGGCCCCCGCCTCTGCCATTTCGGCACTCACACGGTAGGCGGTCTCGCCGCCCGTCACGGTGTTTTTTCTCGTTCCGACGCAGGCGATCAATAGCCTGTCGTCCAGATCGCGTAACTGTCCCCGGCAATAGAGTACCAGCGGATAGGCATAGATCCGGCGCAGTCGCTCCGGATAGAACTCGCTTCCGGCCGTCAGGATACCGACGCCGTTCCGGCGGCAGTACGAGAGGATCCGATCCGCACCGTCAAGATTTTTATCCTGTAACGCCAGCGGGATCGCCCAGCTGTTCGGAAGTGCTTTGGCAATCGCCGCCGGATCGGCTTCATAGACAGCCCCGGGACTTCCGAAACGGGACAACAGCACAGCCCCCGACGGATTGCCAACTCCGCACCGGAGCGAAAGCCATATCCAATACCGCAATTCGTTTTTTGTCATACGGTCTTCTCCGTGTTTACGATTTTGTATTTCGGTAGCATTCCCACATTAAGATCCCCGCCGCCACCGAGGCGTTGAGCGATTGCGGCCCGTTTTCCCGCATCGGAATATAAACAGCACCGGTGCAGGCCGCGCGGACTTCGTCCGTTACCCCGCTTCCCTCGTTGCCGATGACGACGGCCGAAACGGAGAGATCGCCCAGTTCCGACGGGCGCTTTGCGATCTCGTCGAGCATGGCGGCATAGACGTTCTGCCCTGCCCGGCGCAGTTCCCCGATCATCGGGGCAAGATCGCAGTCCGTCTCCGTATAAACGCGGAACAGCGAGCCCATACAGGCGCGGACGTTCTTGGGATTGAACAGATCGGCGCACCCCTCCTAAAGATAGACGGCTCTCGCCCCGAACGCGTCCGCACTGCGCAGGAC
>JAGHUY010000195.1 GCA_018064545.1 Candidatus Apopatosoma intestinale
CGGTCAAAACTGATTTTTCATTTTTCGTAAGTTTTTTCCTTCATAATATTGACAAATTACCGCTTTTATGCTATGATATACAGGCGTTCACAAATGTGGACTGCTCTGCGGGTGTAGTTCAATGGTAGAACTCCAGCCTTCCAAGCTGGTCGCGTGGGTTCGATTCCCATCATCCGCTCCATGTATGCGCCAGTAGCTCAGCTGGATAGAGCAACTGCCTTCTAAGCAGTAGGCCGGGGGTTCGAGTCCCTTCTGGCGCGCCAGCATAAATATATGGTGGATATAGCCCAGTTGGTTAGAGCGCCAGGTTGTGGCCCTGGAGGCCGTCGGTTCGAGTCCGATTATCCACCCCATACCGAAAGCGGCATAGAGTCTATGCCGCTTTTTCTTTGAATTTTTTCAGTAGGTTAGCATTGGAGCAACTATGAGTAAGTTTTTCATGTCAGAAAAAATGGTTCCCGTTCATTCCGACATCCGCGGGCCACTCTACGTCGAGGCCATGGAGATGCAGAAGCAGGGAACCGAAGTTTTAAAACTGAACACCGGTAATCCGGCTTCTTTTGGGTTCACCATGCCGGACAGTGTTCGCCGTGCTTTGACGGAAAACATGGATAAGGCCGTCGCGTACTGTGATTTCCGCGGGATGCCGGAAGCCAGAGAGGCCATTTGTGCCTATCATCGGAAAAAGGGAACGGTGCACGTTTCTCCCGATCAGATTTTCATCGGAAACGGTGTCAGCGAACTTGTCTCCATGGTGACAGCCGTCGTGCTTCATTACGGTGATGAGATTTTGATTCCGTCTCCGAGTTATTCGCTCTGGACCAATTCCGCTTATATTGCCGGGGCGAAACCCGTTTTCTATACCTGCGACGAATCGTCGGACTGGGTACCCGATCTTCGTGACATTCAGTCAAAGATCACGCTGAAAACCAAGGCTCTTGTGCTGATCAATCCGAATAATCCGACCGGCGCCCTCTATCCGCGTGAGATTCTGGAACAGATCGTCGCCATCGCGAAAGAGCACCATCTCGTCCTTTTCTCGGACGAAATTTACGACCGTCTTCTGATGGACGGAAAAGAGCACACGTCTACTTCTGCCGTTGCACAGGATGACGTTGTCGTTATCACCATGAACGGTCTTTCCAAATCTCATATCATCTGCGGCTTCCGTTGCGGTTGGATGATGATCACCGGAAAACCGGAAGAATACGACGAAATCATGCAGGGCATGGTCAAATATACGTCGATGCGCCTTTGCGGAAACGCGCTGACTCAACTTGTTGTTCCGGCGGCGCTGGCGGATCACGAAAGCACCGATGCCATGATGCGTCCGGGCGGCCGTCTGTACGAACAAAGAGAAGTTACGATTCGGGAGATTGCCAAAATCCCTCAACTGTCCGTGGTAAAGAATTCAGCCGCGTTCTATGTTTTCCCCAAAATAGACAAGAAAATCTGCCCGATAGATGACGATAGAAAATTTGCCATGGATCTTCTCCATGAAAAACACATTCTGATCGTACCGGCCAGCGGCTTTGACTATCCCGGAAACGATCATTTCCGTATCGTCATGTTGCCGGAACCGGAAATATTGGCCGGAGCCGTTCGGGAAATCGGTGATTTCTTATCCCATTATCACAGTTAATAATCAACCGAAAGGAACAGAAAAGATGCCACTCATCATAGCCGAAAAGCCGAGTCTCGCCCGCAACATCGTTGCGGGAATAGGGAAGATGGTCAAAAAAGACGGCTATTATGAGGGATGCGGGTACCTTGTTACCTGGGCATTCGGTCATCTTTTTTCTTTATGCGATATTGAGGATTACGGGGACAATCCGGGCGAAAAAGCCCGTTGGAGCATGGACAATCTTCCGTGTTTTCCCTCGGAATTCCGTTTTTCTCTCCGAAAAAACGCCGAAAAACAGGTGGATACCGGTGTAAAACGTCAATTTGAGATCATCCGCGCTCTTTGCCATCGAGATGACGTGGACACCATCGCCAACGCCGGGGACGCTGACAGAGAAGGAGAGATCATTGTCCGCCTCTGTATCAAATATGCCGACGTGACAGGCAAGAAGTTGGTTCGCCTGTGGCTTCCCGATCAGACGCCACAGACCGTTTCCGCCGCTCTTTCCGAGATGAGGGAGGAAACGGAATATAACAATCTGGCGAACGAGGGATTCGCCCGCACCTATATCGATTGGCTTTACGGCGTGAATCTGACGCGATACGCGACGCTAAGGACCGGAACGCTCCTCCGCGTCGGGCGTGTCATCGTTCCGATCGTCAAGGCCGTTTATGACCGCGATATGAGTATCAGAAACTTTGTGCCGGACGTCTATTATGCCATCGTCAGTAAAGAGAAGACGGGCGGGGAAGAGATTGAACTTTCGAGCAAAAAGAAATTCGCCAAAAATGAGAAAAAAGCCGCGGAAGAGTCCTGCGCCGGATACAACGGGCAAAAAGCCGTTGTGACGGACAAAAAGTACAAAAAAGACACGGTTTCTCCCGGCAAACTCTATTCGCTTTCCAAACTCCAAAACGTACTCGGCAAAAAGTATAAAATGCCGATGGAACAAAGCCTTTCCATCGTACAGGGACTTTATGAAAAAGGATATCTGACCTATCCGCGTACCAATTCCGAATACCTCGCGACCGCCGAAAAAGGGAAGATCAGACAGATATTGGATGCTGTTGCCAAAATGGGGTATCCGGTCGCTTTTCAAGATAAAAAGACCATTTTTGACGATTCCAAGATCGAATCCCACTCGG
>JAGHUY010000280.1 GCA_018064545.1 Candidatus Apopatosoma intestinale
TTTTGCCGCGGCGGAGAGCACCGACCGCGCCGCCAAACTGCCGAACACCGAGGCCGTGCTGTCCCACGGATTTGACGTTCTGCTCTGCACGGAAGACGTCGATGAGTTCTGCTTCCAGATGATCCGCGATTATAAGGAAAAAGAGTTCAAGAACGTCGGTTCCGGCGATCTCGGCCTTGCCAGCGAGGAGGAAAAGGAAGCCGCCAAGGCGAGTGCCGAGGAGAACAAGGACCTGCTTGCCGCGCTGAAAGAGGTGCTCGGTGATAAGGTCAAGGAAGTGCGCCTGTCGCGCACGCTCGGGGAGCATCCCGTGGCGCTCTCGTCCGACGGCCCGCTTTCGATCGAGATGGAAAAGGTGCTTCGCACCATGCCGGGCGCCGATCCGACGGTGAAAAGCGAAAAGATTTTGGAAATCAATGAGAACCACAGCATTTTCGAGACGCTGAAAGCGTCGGCTGACGACAAAGAGAAACTGGCTCTGTACGCCGACGTTCTGTACGGACAGGCACGTCTGATCGAGGGGCTTTCGCTCGAAGACCCCGTGGCGTATGCCAAGGCGGTCTGCACACTGATTCAATAGAGTCGGTCGGCTAAAAGAGTGCAGACCGAAAAACGGAAATAAGAACAAAGGGAATTGCTCCTGTCTCTCAGCCTTCCCCAGATGGGGAAGGGGGACCACCGAAGGTGGTGGATGAGGTGATTTTGCGGAGCAATTCCCTTTTTTATTGGTAGGAAACCCTGTTGGGTTTCGTTTTATTATATCCGTTTTTCTCTCGTCGATTTTGCCCGCTCGCAGTACCCGCGTACAGCTGCGGGGCAAAATCGGCGACTCTGCGCATTTTTATCTCGACCGAGGGGGCTTTCGTGCAATGCTTCTACTATACAATTGTACTTTGCGTATCGCGCTAAACGCTCCGCCCTACGACCTCACTCGTCGCTTTGCTACCCTCGGGGAAGGCATTAGGCGAGCGAAAACTTTTGGGTGTGAAGTCACAGCAAAGTTAGACTGCAAAAAGTTTTTTCGGGGTTCCGGGGGGACGAGCCCGAACGCTGCCAGACGGCAGATGCAGAGAGGGCGAGGAGTGGCAGTCACTTAACGAGAGGAACGGACCTCATCCACCACCTACGGTGGTCCCCCTTCCCCGAGAGGGGAAGGCAGAACGCCGCCAAGTGAAGATCGAGTTTTCGTGACAACAGGTAATTTTTTTGCAAAAAAGCACCGCCGGATCAGAGTTTGAGGCGGAAGCCTCAACCGTTCTGCCGATCATAAAAAATCCCTTGCCGAAGCAAGGGATTTTTCATTTTTATTGTCCGTTAAAGAACGGAGGAATATCGTCGGGACGATTGCGCCGTTCTTCTTCACGTTTGCGGCGTTCTTCCTCGTCGCGGCGGCGGGCTTCCTCCTCAGCGCGGCGGCGGAGTTCGTTTTCCGCTTCACTGCGCTTGCGGCGTTCTTCGCCGATGGCCTCCACGCTTTCGACGGTGGCGCCGTCTTCCATGGCGGCGGCAAACTGCTTGTCGTCCATGATCTCATTTTTGACAAGAAATTCGGCGATGAAATCGAGTTTTTCACGATATTCGGTCAGAATCTTCTTCGCCTGTGCGTAGGCCTCATCGATGATCCGCTTGACCTCGCGGTCGATGGCGGCGGCGGTCTCCTCGGAATAGTTCTTGCCGGAACTGAAATCACGGCCGAGGAAGACCTCGTCTCCGGAATGCTCGCCGCCCAGATGGACGGTACCGAGAACGTCGCTCATGCCGAGTTCCGTGACCATATGGCGAGCGGTCGCGGTGGCGCGTTGGATGTCGTTGGAGGCACCGCCGGAGACGTCGGAGAAGACGATTTCCTCGGCGGCTCTTCCGCCGAGCATCATGCAGATTTCTTCTCTCAGTTCATTCTTATAAACGCTGTATTTGTCCTCGACCGGCGGGTTCAGCGTATAGCCGAGGGCACGGCCGCTCGGAATGATGGAAATCTGACGGACGGGGTCCTGCGTGGGCAGAACGTGGGCGAGAATGGCGTGGCCGGCCTCGTGATACGCGGTTTTGCTCTTTTCTTCCGGTTTGATGCGGTTGCGCTTCTGCGTTCCGACGGCGATTTTAATAAAGGATTCTTCAATATCCACCATGCCGATGAGTGTCTTGGACTTGCGTGCGGCAAGCAGAGCGGCCTCATTTAACAGGTTGGCAAGATCGGCTCCCGTGAACCCGACCGTGGTCTGTGCGACCTTGGCAAGATCGACGTCGGCCTCAAAGGGCTTGTTGCGGGCGTGAACTTTCAAAATCTCTTCGCGTCCCTTGATGTCAGGATAACTGACGGTGACCTGACGGTCGAACCGGCCGGGACGGAGCAAGGCGGGATCGAGAATGTCGGGACGGTTGGTCGCCGCCATGACGATGATACCGCTGTGACCGCCGAAGCCGTCCATTTCCACGAGCAACTGATTGAGCGTCTGTTCGCGTTCGGCGTGACCGCCGCCCAGACCTGCGCCGCGGTGACGGCCGACGGCATCGATCTCATCGATAAAGATGATGGCAGCCGGGGCTTTGCGAGCCGTATCAAACAGATCGCGGACGCGGGAGGCGCCGACGCCGACGTACATTTCCACGAAATCGGAGCCGGAAATGGAGAAGAACGGAACGCCGGCTTCTCCGGCCACGGCCTTGGCGAGCAGCGTCTTACCGGTTCCCGGAGGGCCCACCAGCAGAACACCGTGCGGAATCTTGGCACCGAGTTTCATGAACTTGCCGGGATCGCGGAGATATTCCACGACCTCGCGTAATTCCTCTTTCTCCTCGTCGGCTCCGGCCACGTCGGAGAAGAATACTTTGCTTTTCTCGTCGCCGCGCTTGGTGCGGGCTTTGCCGAAATTGTTCAGTTTACTGCCGCCGTTCATCCGGTTCATCATGAACATCCAAAGAGCGAACATGACGACCATCACGATGATGTACGGCAGGAACGAGACGAAGATCGATTGTTCGCGCGGAGCCTCGAAATCGTAAAATTTGAGCGTGCGTTCCGCTTCGGGAAGCGCCTGTTGCTCCATGCAGTAATCGCGAATCTGATCGTACAGGATGCCGACGTCACGCAGTTTGACCGTCACGGTCTTCCCGTCGGTCTTTTTCATGGTCAGAACGTTTTTGTTGCTGATCGAAAACTCCGAGACTTCACCGTTTAAGATCATACCGGCGGCTTCGCTGAACGGCACGGTTTCCTGATTTCCGGTCCCGAGCAGGGCGGCCGCCACAAAAATGATGGCGCATATGATGATTGCATACAAGATGATGGCCTTGATATTGGCTTTCATGAATCTGTTGTACCTCCGAAATCGGTTTAACTCTATTTTCCCCATTGGTTTTCAGTCTATCATATATCATAGCAGATAATTGGGGAAAATTGATTGCTAATTTGTAAATAATTTGAATCATTCTATGATTTTTTGCCGGTTTTTATGCTTTTTTTCTCATTTTTCGGCCTTTTTCAAGCGGGATCCGTTCGCCCGCGAGAACAAGTGTGCCGCCGTCGCAGTCGGTCTCCACGGTGAGCTTGCCGTTTTCCCATTCGACGGTCACACTGCCGTCCGGGAGCGGAACGCGTCCCGAGAACGAGGAAAGTGCGGAAAGATCGGGAGCGACCTCGAACGTCCGATAGGCGACGGACGTGGGAGAAACGCCGAGCACGTACCGGCCGATCAGGTAGATCGGGCTGGCGCCCCACGCGTGGCACAGGCTTCTGCCGTAGGGCATACCGTACATGGCAAGATGCTCGCGCCCCGTCTCCTCGGGGTCAAACTGTTCCCAGATCGTCGTAGCACCGAGGTCGATCATGCCGCCCCAGTAGGAGCGCAGTTTTTCCATCATGTATCCGTTTCCGACGTGAGAACACATGGCGTCGAGTTCAAAAAACTCAAAATACGGTGTCGTGATCGGCGGGATTTTCTCATTTTCAATGACGTTTTCGATGATGGCTTTCTCGCGTTCCGGCGTGGTCAGTCCGTACAAGAGAGCAAAGATATTGGCGTGGCGCGTGACGACGTCCACGCGGTCGTCCCGGTCGATGCAATCGACAAAGGCGCCGAGTTCATCGCGCCAGAACAGCGCGTTGATCTTTTCGATAAGGGCGCTCGCCTTGCCCCGATAGGGCGTTCCGTCTTCGCCGAGCGCGTCGGCGCACTTCGCCATTGCGTCATAGGCGTGGGCGAGGAGCATTTGCAGAGCGCAGACCGTTCCGGACTTCGCCGTGTCGGCCCAGTCGATGAAAATCCAGTCGCCCTGACGTTTCTGATAAAAGCCGCGCTCATCGCAACCCGCCTCGGTAAAGGCAAAGAGGGATTTCATTTTGGGATAGACGAGCCGGACAAATTCCAGATCGCCCGTATGGAACCAGTAGTCGTAGATACTGCAAACCCAAAAGAAACTGTAATCGGGAATGGTATTGATGTGTTGCCACATGGGATCGTTCCCGCGCAGTCCTAAGATCGTGCGGCGGACGCTGTCGCCGTCAAAAAACAGATAGTAGTTGACGAAATAACTCTGATAGGCGTCAC
>JAGHUY010000227.1 GCA_018064545.1 Candidatus Apopatosoma intestinale
GTCTGCACGAACGACTGCCATTATATGCGCCGTGCCGACGCGGACACACAGGCGATTTTACTCTGCATTCAGACGGGAAGCCGCATTGAGGACGGCCGTCCAATCGGATTTGAGACGGACGAGTTCTACTACAAGTCCACAGAGGAGATGGAACGCCTGTTCCAAAACGTACCCGAAGCGCTCGAAAACACGCAAAAAATTGCCGACCGGTGCTCTTTCGATTTTGATTTTTCCCATACGTACCTCCCCCGCTTCGTCCCCGAGACGGGACAGACGCCGGAGGACTATCTGCGCGATATCACCTATCGGAATTTTGAAAAGAAGATCAAAAACGGAGAAATCCGCTTTACCGAGGAAAACACCGAAAAAGTCTACCGCGATCGGATCGACTACGAACTTTCCGTCGTAGGCGGCATGGGATACGCCCAATACTATCTGATCGTCGCGGATTTCATCGCCTACGCCAAAGAAAACCAGATTCCCGTAGGCCCCGGGCGCGGCTCGGGCGCGGGAAGTCTCGTCGCCTATCTCGTCGGCATCACCGACGTGGATTCGCTGAAATATCATCTGATGTTCGAGCGGTTCTTAAACCCCGAGCGTGTCAGTATGCCCGATTTCGATACGGATTTCTGCTACGACCGGCGCGGCGAGGTCATTGAATACGTCGCAAGAAAATACGGGGCCGATCACGTCTGCGGCATCTCCACGTTCGGAACGCTGGCTGCCAAGGCCGTCGTGCGCGACGTGGGACGGGCGCTGGGCATGAGTTACGCCGACGTGGACGTTGTCGCCAAGGCCATTCCGAACGATCTGCACGTCACACTCGCCGACGCAATGAACGGAAAACTCAAAACGCTGTACGATTCCGATGAGAAAGTCAAACGCCTCATCGACGTCTCCATGGCACTCGAAGGGATGCCCCGTCACGCCTCCGCGCACGCCGCCGGCATCGTCATCACGGATCGCCCGGCCTACGAACACGTGCCGCTGGCCGTCAACAGTGAACTGACGCTGACCCAGTTCCCGATGGACACCATTGCCAAATTGGGACTGCTGAAATTCGACTTTTTGGGGCTCCGCTATCTGACCATCATCGCCGACACCGAACGGCAGATCCGAAAAGAAAAACCCGATTTTGACATCACGAAGATACCGACCGACGATAAGGCCACCTACGAACTGATCTCGCAGGGCAAGACCGACGGTGTCTTTCAGCTCGAATCCGCCGGTATGCGCCGACTTCTCTCCGGGATGCAACCGAGAAACCTCGAAGACATCACCATTGCGATTTCCCTCTACCGTCCCGGCCCCATGGAGTCCATCCCACAATATCTCCGCTACCGGACGGGCGCAGAAAAAATCACGTATAAAGTCCCGGCACTGGAAAAAATCCTTGCCGAGACCTCCGGTATCATCATCTATCAGGAGCAAGTCATGCAAATTTGCCGGGAACTCGCTGGATTCTCGTTTGGTCGTGCCGACGTCGTCCGCCGCGCGATGGCCAAAAAGAAAGAAAAAGAGATGGAAAAGGCAAGAGTTGCGTTCCTGTACGGCGAAAAGGACGAAAACGGAAACGAGGTCTGCCCCGGTGCCGTCGCGCGCGGGATTCCCGAAGACGATGCCAAGGAAATCTTTGATACCATGGCCTCGTTTGCCAAGTACGCGTTCAACAAGAGCCACGCCACGGCCTATGCATTCCTATCGTACCGCACGGCCTATCTGAAATGCCACTATCCGAGCGAGTATCTCGCTTCCCTGCTCACCTCGGTTCTCGGCAACGTGACGAAAACCGTTGAATACGTGGAGGAAGCGCGGCAGTATCGCATCCCTGTCCTCTCGCCCGACATCAACGAGAGCGACAAATATTACAGCGTCGTCGTGCACGACGGGAAAAAGGCCATCCGTTTCGGTCTGCTCGGCATCAAAAACGTCGGCAGTAGCATGCTCGACGGTGTGGCGGGGGAACGGAAAAACGGAAAATTCACCTCATTTCTCAATTTCGTGTCGCGCATGAGCGAAAGCGAACTCAACAAAAGACAGGTGGAGGGGCTGATCAAGGCCGGAGCGTTCGATTCTCTGGGTGTGGCACGCAGTATGCTTCTCGCCGATTACGAATCCATTCTGGAAATCTACGCAAAACGCAAAAACAACCGCATAGAGGGGCAGATGGATTTGTTTTCCCTCGGCGGCCCGACAGGACTTTTTCGGATTCCTGAGGAGGAATATCACTACGGAGAACGGCAAGAACTGCCGCTCCGGGAACTGTTAAAACAGGAAAACGCGAGTACCGGCATGTACTTTTCCGGCCACCCTCTCGACGAATACGAAGCGCACCGGAACGCGCTCGGAGCCGACGCACGCATCGTCGATCTGTTG
>JAGHUY010000223.1 GCA_018064545.1 Candidatus Apopatosoma intestinale
GTCCGGTCGTAGACCCGCTCCATTTCGGCGCAATAGACTGCCAACTCTTTGGCTCTTGCCGTGAGACGTTCGATCTTTGCCTGCTGTTCTTCCACGCCCCGTTCGGCCCGCTCGATCTCTTCCGCCGCCGTACCGGCTTCGGCCGGGAACGAAGAGCGGAGGAATCCGAAAGCGGCCAAGGCCGAAGACAGCGAGCGTTCCTCGCTTCGGTGGCAGATGGCGGACAGAGTCCAGCACGTATTGTCTTTTGTAAGAAATTCGATCTGCGCCGCACCGTGACAGGCGGCGTCGACCTCCGAGATCACGCTGTCGCGGTTGACCGAGACCGGCACGGTACCGAGAAGAACAAGCGCCTTGTCCGTTCCGGTATATCCGAGCGGCAGATCATAGGATTTCCAAACGGAAAGCCCGTCCAAAGCGGAACGGAGCCGGTTGATCTCCGCTTCCGCCTCCCGGATTTCCCGTTCCGTGCGGACGGCTTCTTCGGCCGCCGCTTCGGCTTGCCGGCTCTCCGGAGAGACCGCTTCAAACGCCTCCCGCGATACCGCTCCCGGTATGACTTTCGTTTTATCGGTGCGATAGGGACACAGATAGCGGTAAGCCCGATCCAAGGTGGCACACCGCCGCTCCAACTCCGCTTTTTCCGTCGAACAGTCCGGGGAAGCGAGCAACTTGCTCTCCCCCTCCGGCGATTGCTTTTCCACCTCAACGGCAGAAAGCCACATCAGATCGCGGAGAAGCGCGCCGGCATCGTCCCGAAGCGCCAGCACCGAAAGTTTTTTCATTCGGTTTATCATGATTTCGTTATCCCCCGCAGGATGATTTCCACTGCGGCCGGAAGATTGCCCGCCGCAGATTCTTTCAACGCCTTCGCATCCTTTTCGGCCTTTTCCCGGGCTTTTTCAAGGACCGTTTCCGCCTCGGCTTCCGCACCCGCCCGTTCGGCAGCCCCGTAACTTACGGCAGAAGCACCGGCGGCGGCAATTTCGGCAGACGCCTTCTTTTCCGCGGCGGCCAGTTCTTCCCGGCACTGTGCGTTCAGCACCGCGCGACGCTCGGCGGCCGCTTTCTCGGCGTTCCGGATGGATTCGATTGCACTTTTCGACATCGTTTCACCGTCTTTCCCATTTTGGATTACGCGCATTTGCCATTAACCCATTTTAGTATAGTATATCATATATTTTAACTCAATGCAATAGCATTTTTTGCGGTTCTTTTGTTACTTTTTTCTGTTTTCCGAGGAAACGTCATCCATTCGTCCGAAATGCTCCACTCCTGTTCCAACGTCCGTCGGAAACGGCCGGACGTCCCGCCGTCTCCGACCGCCGTCAACCGGATGCGGACGGTTCCCCGCTCTTCCGATTCCTCACACAGGAGAAGAAACGAGCCCGGAACGAAAAACCGACGCCGGTTCCGCGGCAGATTCTGCCATTCGCTCTCTTTTTTCTCCGCCTCTTTTTCGGCATAATCCCGGCAGTTTTCCGCCACTTGCCGATAAAACGCGTTTCGCCTATCGGCATTCTCCCATTCCGGATAGCATATCCGATAGGAAAAGATCATGACCCCGCCGCTCATTTTGCGATCCGTCAGTTTTTGGATTCTGGCCCCCATCACAGCGTCCCTCCCTTTCTTTCTATCATATTCATGACAAAAGAAAAAAATCTCCCGAAATGCGGTTTCGGGAGATTTTAATATCCTTTTTACTCTTCGTCACTGACGTAATAGCGGACGGTCAGGGATTGTGCTTCGGCCGCCTGATACAGCGTTCCGACGATGCCGTAAAGCCGGCTTTCCAAAGTCGGAGACAGATACAGCGTATGAAGCGACGTGCAATCGGTGTTGAACAGTTGGTAACCGACGTCGGTCAGATGCTCCGGGAACACCACCGTTTTTAAAGAGGAACAGCCGTAGAACAGGTTGTCTCCCGCATGAGTCAGCGAATCCGGGAACGCGATGCTTTCCAGCATATAGCAATACTGGAACGCGCGGTCGCCGACCGACCGGAGGCCGTCCCCCACGGAAACGGATTCCAGCGCATAGCAGTTCATGAACGCTTCGTTACCGAGAGTCTCCACTCCGTCCGGCAAGGCGAGTTCGTTCAGAACACGCATACTGACAAAAGCCGCCGCCCCGATTCTTTTCACCGTTTCGGGCAGATCGACGGATGTGACGCGATAGCCGAGATAATACTGGTTCCGGAGGAAGAGCGTGTCGGCGCTGATCGAGGTCAGACTATCGTAATAGTCGTCATCAATAACCATGGCGGAGTCCCAACCGCAGAACGCGGTGCCCGCCACGTTGACGATCCCGTCCGGAACGGTGATTTCCGTCACGCCGGGTGCCACATACGTCCAGAGAAGCGTGTTACCGGAGGTAAAGAACGCCGTCTCTTCCCCGCTGGCATACGCGCTTTCCATAAAGCGGTACATCGCCTCCGTTTTGAAGAAAGCATACGCACCGATTTCAATATCGTCGGACGGCAAGTCCAGTTTGGTCAGGCCGTAGCATTCGACAAACGCGTTCGTTCCGATATAGGAGAGATTCGGACAGCGGGACAGGTCCACATTGGGATACACAAAGGCTCCCGTCATCACGTTGCGTCCGTATTGGATGCACTCACGGAACGCGTTGGCCCCGATGTATTCGAGTGTTGTGGGGAGTTCAATATCCATGACGCCGGTCCCGGCAAACGCGGAATCTTCCACGCGGACGATCCCCTCGGGAAGCGTCAGAACGTCCAGATAAGAGGCCTGTGCATAGCCGTAATCGGTCGTGGCTCCGTAGTCGTCGGTCCCCTCGTAGTAGTCTTTGGAATTGCGGAATACCGCACCGCCGATCGTCTTGATTCCCTTACCGGAAAGATCAAGGTAGGCGGCGCTCCGGTTGCATTTGAGGAGAACGCCGTCGCCGACGATCACGTAATCGTCGGACAGTTCTTCGTAATACGGCGTCAGATCAAACGCATAGGCACCGGCACCGACCAGCGTGGAGGGTATCGTGACCTGATACAGTTTGGAGCAGGAATAGAACGCATAGTTCCGGATATATTTCAGCCCTTCGGCCAGTGTGATTCTCTTCAAAGACGTACAGTTCCAGAATGCGTAAGGAGAGATGGTCTCCAGATTGGGGCAGTCGGCCGTATTGACCGTGTCGAGAAGCGAGCATTGCGCGAAGCATTGGAACGGGATTTCCGCTAAGGAATGGGACAGCGTGACGTCGGAAAGCGATGAGCAGGCTTGGAACGCACACGTGCCAATGACCTGCACGCTGTCGGGGATCACGATGCTTTCCAGTTTGGAGCAGAGGGTAAACGCATAACTGTCGATCCGTTCCAGCGTCCCGGGGAGCGAAACCGAACGCAGACCGGTGCACTCATAAAAGGCATTGGCGCCGATCACCGTGACTCCGTCCGGGATCACGAGATTTTTCAGTGCGGTGCAGTATTGAAACGACCCTCCTCCGATCAGACGGAGTCCCGTCCCGAACGTCACCGTCTGCAAAGCGGAACAGGAGAAAAACGCACCCTCGGCGATCTTTTCGACCGAATCGGCGAACACGATCTCTTTCAGCGTGGTGTCGCCGGAAAAACAGCCTTCGCCGATCTCCGTGATGCCGTCCGGCACGACAAAAACGCCGTTCGCGTCGGCCTGTCCTTTGCAGTTTTTCAGCACCGTCCCCTCGACGGTATATTCGCGGGATACCGTACCGGACGTCGAAGAGACGGTCTCCACCGGGTCTTCTCCGCAGGAAACGAGCGACACGGCCATAGCCAGTGCCAGAATCACCAACAGCAGTTTCTTCATAGTTCTCCCCCAAGAGGTTTTTCCTCTATTCTGTATTACATGTCGAATTATACCCCGAAAAGGCCGTTCTGTCAAGAAAACGTCCCGGAAGTTCACAACATTTTCACATGAGAAAAGAAAAAGCCGCGCTTTGCAAAGCGCGGCCCCAATGATCATTACGGTTCCAGCTGTCTGCCTAAGAAGCTCGCGGCCGTCTGAACCAGATTGGTCTCAGTCTCCGCCGTGGCGGCATCGGGCTTGGTATCGACCCCCGTCAGCGCCAGAACGCACCCGATCACGTCGCCCTCGGCAAAAACGGGCATGGCACAGGTCACGTAGTAAGTGCGGTTTTCCTCGGTCAGATAGACTTTTTCTCCGGTTGAGGAAGAACGGTATAGCCCACGGTTCTCAATGATTTTTTCCACGCCCTCGGAAATTTTCCGATCCATAAACTCTTTTTTGGAAATTCCCGCACAGGCGATCACGCAGTCCTTATCGCAGACGGCGACGGGGAAATTACACGTTTTGTACAGTGCCTCCGCGTAACTGGAAGCAAAATCCATCAGTTCCCCGATCGGAGAGTATTTTTTGAAAATGACTTCGCCCTCGCGGTCGGTATAGATTTCCAGCGGGTCGCCCTCGCGGATGCGCATGGTTCTTCGTATTTCTTTCGGGATCACGACGCGTCCGAGATCGTCGATGCGCCGTACAATTCCTGTTGCCTTCATATATAATCCTCCAAATTATCGTAGCAAAATAGGCTGTGAGTAAGCTCACCTATATTGTTCGCGGATTTGGTGGAATTATGCAAGCAAAAACAAAAAACCGTGCCAAAGCGGGGAGAAAAAGCCATTGCTTTTTTTCGCAAAATCATTATAATCGATCATGAAGAAAACAGGAGGGATGATTATGAAAGAAAAGAACACCGTTTGGTACGTGAAACTCTGCACCGTTTTTCTGGCTGTGCTTCTGGCGATCAACGCCGTGCTCGCCGCCGTGCTGATCCCCGTCGCGCTTGGCGTGGCAAAAGACGCCAAAGAGGCGCTTGCCTCCGTTCAGAATGTGGAAAACGCCATTACCGATACTGCTGAGGAGGCCAACAGAACGCTTCGTTCTCTTGATGAGGCCATTGGGGAACTGGATCTTGATACGCTCAACTCCGCCCTCGCCGAGATCAATCAAACGATGGGCGTCCTGTCCGATGCCGCAAAAGCATTGGAAAAAGTCGCACGCTGAAACTGCTCAATATTTTCAAATAAGCAGTGTCCCGCATCCCATTCAAACAGCCCCGCCGGACGGCGGGGCTGTTTTTTACATGGCAAATTGAATGGCACAGAAACCGGCATACAGCGCGAGCAGGAGAATGCCCTGCCAGCGATACAGTTTTTCCTTCCACAGTGCGGGCACCGTCAGGATCAGCATGACGGCGAACATCAGCGGAATATCCAAAACGAGAGAGGCCTGATGCCCAAGGAAAACCGAACTCTGCGGCACGTCAAACGGCTTTAACGTGATGGAAAGGCCGGACACCAACACCAAATTAAAGAGATTGGCGCCGATGATATTGCCGAGGGAAAGCGAACTGTACCCCTTGACGAGCGACGTGATCGCGGTAATCAGTTCGGGAAGCGACGTCCCGAGCGCAACGAAGGTCAGCGCGATGACCGATTCCGGCACACCGAGCATCTCGGCGATCAGCGTTCCGTTGTCCACCAAAAGGTCGGCACCGAACGCGATCGCGGCGGCTCCGATCACCAGCAGAACAAGGTTTTGCCAAAGTTTCCGTTCCTTTTCCGATTGTTCTTCCTTTTCCGTCTCCGCCGCTTCGACCGTCTTCGGTGTTTTTTTCATCTGCCAAA
>JAGHUY010000096.1 GCA_018064545.1 Candidatus Apopatosoma intestinale
ACAAGAATCCAGAACGGAAATACCGTCCGGCCATTTTTCAAATGAAACGTAGAGGTCCCATCTGTTTTTAGGCAAAGCCTCTTCATCGGTCTCACTCCCGAAGAGGCTGACAAAAGCCGGAAAGTCGGCGATCGCGTTTTCGTCCTCGACCTCACCCGCATAATACGAGGCGATCAGATCGGAAAAAACGTCGTTCCGGATGCCGGCCTCGGTGGCCTCATCCGCCGTATGAACGTCGGTAGACAGTCCGAGCCGTTGAAAATGCGAGCGGATCAAATCCAGACAGAAGCCGTGAACGGTGCTGATCCTGGCACACGGAACCAGCAAAAGTTGCCGATACAGATGATCGTTATGAGGATCATCTGCCAACTCCTTTTCGATCGCGGCCCGGATCCGGACCGACAGATTCCGGGCGGCGGCACGGGTATAGGTGACGACCAGCATACGGGAGATATCGCCTTTCTCGGCGGAGCATATTTTGTCCAGAATCCGATTCGTCAGAACCGTGGTCTTTCCGCTGCCCGCCGCGGCCGAAACCGCGACGCTTTTGTCTCTGGTTTCGACAGCAAGACGCTGTTCGGCTGTCATCTTCGATTTGTCCATGTCGCGCCTCCCTTCTGCATTTTTTGATTCTTTTGATTATTCAGAGGTTTCAAACATCATTTCATCCGGGTAAACATCCGAGAAAAACGCATTTCCCGAAAGTTCGATATAGGAAGCGACCCGGCAGAGAGACAGCATCCGCTCTTCCGTTCCGTTTTCCAGCAAAACCCGGGAAGCACCCTTTCCGGCCGTATTGCCGAGGGAGACCACGGGAGCCCGGAGTTCTCCGGGGAGAAGCCCGATCCGCAGGGCGCTTTCGGGGCGCAGAGCCGAACCGAAACCGCCGGCTAAGACCACCGTTTCCACGTCCTCGCAAGTCAGTCCCGCCGTATCTAAAAGGGTTCGGATGCCGGCACAGACGGCCGCTTTGGCCAGTTGAATCTCTCGGATATCCGCGCCAGTCACCACAATTCCGCTGTCACCGATGACAAACGGTTCTTCGATCCGTCCCGTCTCGTCGAGGAGCCCGAGATCGAGCATGACGGAAACCGCGTCGAGAATACCCGACCCGCAGATTCCCCGGGCGGGTGCATTCCCCACCGTCTGATAGCGCACGGTATTCCCGTCCGCCCATACGCGGCTGATCGCCCCGTCCGTTCCCGGCATCCCGCAGGAGAGATTGCCGCCCTCAAAAGCCGGGCCGGCCGCCGTGGCGCAGAGGAAAATACGACCGTCACAAACGAGTGCCATTTCCCCGTTCGTTCCGATGTCCAAAAACAAACACGTTTTCTTCGTTCTGTCAAGATCGGCGGCCAGAATACCGCAGGCAATATCCCCGCCGACATAAGAAGCAAAACAGGGCGCGAACCAAATCAAAGCGCCCGGAGCCGCACCCCAACCGATCTGTTTGGCCGGAACGCCGTAGCCGAATAAAGTCGGTGCCGTAAAAGGAGCCGTGGCCATCGGAACGGGAGAGACCCCGGCCGCAATATGTTCCATGACCGTATTGCCGCAAAAGACGGCGTTTTCGATCCGGTCGGTCTCAATGCCAAAAGAGCGGATCGCTTCGGAAACAGCCGCGAGAAGCGACGATTGCTGAGCGGCAAGTGCCCCATCATCCGTCATGATCGCCATCATCCGGCTGATGACGTCCGCGCCGAACCCGGCCTGAGGATTGGCAAATCCGCGCGTCCCCAAAAGGACACCGGTCGTCAACTCATAGAGATAGACCGCCACGGTCGTCGTTCCGATGTCGACAGCCACACCCAAGCGGCTTTGTTCTTCTCCGGCATAGCGGAGATCGGCAAAGCCGTCGCTCCCGTCGGTCAGCACGTCCATCCCGTCGGAGACCGGACGGATTTCACAGTCGCCGAGGATCAACGCCTCGCACGCCAAGCGGATGCCCCGTGCGCATTCTTCCCCCGGAATATACCTTTTTTCCGTTTCGGAAAGTTCGGAAAGCGTGCCGGCCGCCTGCACAAGGCACTTTCCGCAGACACCGCGACCCCCGCAGGGAGAATAGACGAAAAGCCCGTGCGACCGCAGAGCGGAAAGAACGTTTTCGCCTTGTTGTACCGTTATTTTTTCTATTTTATCCTTTTGTATAAATG
>JAGHUY010000279.1 GCA_018064545.1 Candidatus Apopatosoma intestinale
CGGCGGTGCTTTTTTGCAAAAAAGCACCCCTCGCCCCCGAAAAAACTTTTTCCGGTCAGTCGATCGTGATTTCCGCCCAATGGACGGTTGCCGTACCGTGGAGTGCGGCGACCTCGACCGTGAAAACGGTCGGGAGGCGGCCGTCGTTTTCGATGGCATAGGCGTAGTAGTCCATGTCCTCATAGGCGGGATAGTCCGCTTCGGTTTTGCCGAGCGGCCGGCAGGCGCGGCAGTTCGCCCAGACGGTGAGGTCGTTTCCGGCGGCCGTTCCTTTTTCCAAGCCCAGTCGAACCGTGACCGTTCGCCCGGCAGGGATCGGTCCGGTCGGGATCCGCAGCGCTTCCGGGGCAGACGCGTCCGAAATCCGCAGGGGCAGTACCTTTCTCGGCCGCTCCCCGGGAATCCACGTGTCCCCGAACGTCACGACGTTCCGTCGCGGTGCCGCGATCATGCGGTCTTCGTTCCCGATTGTTTGCATTAGGGTCTGATAGCCATCACCGGAAAAGACGTCCGGCACGCCGGACGGCGTGAGAGAGTCCATATAGTTGAACAGATAAATATCGTCCGCACCGAGCGACCGATAGGCGCAGGAAAAGCCGACGGCGGAGCGGAGGTCAATATTTTTGTATTTTCGACCGGGACGGTTATAAGCGTCCAGCAAAATCTCCAATCCGGCGGCCAGTCGCACGTTTTTGCCGCCCAAAATGCTCTTCCACAGGTCGATCGGCATATTGCTGTCCGAACTCGACCAGTGGGGCGTGACAAACAGACGATCCAGATAGCCGCGGTGAACCCACGTTACGGCGTCAAGGCCCAAAAGCAAGGCGTTCCGCGGCGAATCCGGCACGCGCGCGCCGATGAGGATTTTGTGGCCGCCCCGTTTTTCAGCGGCGCGGACGAGCGAGACGACCTCGCCGATAAAATCGCTCATGACCGCCAGTCCCGTCTGCTCTCTGCCGATGGCAAAACAGTACGGTTCGCGCATATAGTCGAGTTCGATCCCGTCGCAATCGAATGTTTCCAAAGTCTCTTTAATGAGCGTCAGATAATGCTCCCGCACGGCGGGAACCGAATAGTCCAGCGCGTATTCGGGATGGATGGCCGGTTTTCGATAGGTGACACGGTGTGCTTCCGGATGACTCTTATAAAAATCACTCGGCAGAAAAGCGTCCGGGTTTTCCGCATCGTGGATGTCATTCATGCGGACGGAGACCCATGCGCGCATCCCGCAGGCGCGAATTTCATCCAGCCAGATCGCGTTCATATTGAGTCCGTCTGCGTAAATGTTCCGGAGCAGCCGAACACAGCCCGCCACGGCATTGTGCTTTTCCCGGCAAAGCCGCCCGCTTTTCTCCCATTCATTCAGACGGTCAATGGCCGACGGCAGGGACTTTGTCGGATAAAACGGCATCCCGGCGTTCACGCAGACAAGAAAATCGGAGATATTCGTGCCCCGGTACTGACGGATAAAGGCGCGAAGATCGGCCTCGGTCACGTGCTCTTTTCCGCTTTGAAACCGCGTGAAAATATAATGATTGGGGTCTTCGTTAAAAATGATGGCCATAGAGAACCTCCATGATTGAATCGAATTTATCGTATCATAAAAAGGGAAAAAGCGCAAGAGAACGGGGAAAAGTTTTCCGGAACCTCTTGACAAAAACGGGGAAAGCCGATAAAAAATAAAACTGTAAGTTTCAAATAATACCGTAGGAGGAGACTATGCGCGTCATTGATACCGAAAAACTGAACCGGCTGGAAACGTTCATTCACGACTATG
>JAGHUY010000217.1 GCA_018064545.1 Candidatus Apopatosoma intestinale
CGGCGATTCTGCGAGGCGGCCGATCGGCGCGACGCGGCGAAAAACAGGTGAAAAAATTTTTGCGATTTTTGTCAAAAAACCGGTAAAAATTGTTGAACTCGTGCATTATTTATGATATACTATATGGGGAACGACGATAATTTGCCGTTCTGCACAAAAAAAGAAAAAGGATTTGGGAAAAATGACGAAGACATCGACGCGCACCGGCCATGAGACAACATCCTGTACCGCGGAGATTCTTTATCTTTTTTTGATTCTTGTATGATAGGGAACACTTTGCGTCATGTGACGGCAAAGTGTTCTTTTTTTGTAGTCTGACAGGAATTATCCAAACCCGCCCGAAAAGGCGTCTTTGCGGAATCTTTCCGCTTTTCGCTCCCACGGGCGTTATGGAAAAGGGGGTGACCGGATGATCTGGGACATTCAGAAAGCCGGCCTTTGGAAAAGGGCGTCGGCCTTTCTGCTGGACGCGATCTTACTCGCCATTCTGGCGATGGGATTTGCGTTTTTGCTGTCGGCTGTGACCGGTTACAACGCCTACAACGATACGCTGACCGCCTGCTATGATCGGGTGGAAAGCGAGTACGGCATTGAATTTGAGATCACGGGTGACGAGTATGAAGCGTTGTCGGAGGAAGCCCGGGCGCGTTGGGACGAGGCCTATCGGGTGCTGACGCAGGACGGGGAGGCCATGAAAGCCTATTCCATGGTCGTCAGTCTGACGCTTCTCATCACGTCGATCGGGATTCTTGCCGCGTTTCTGGTTCTGGAATTCGCCGTGCCGCTCCTGTTCGGAAACGGACAGACGCTCGGCAAGAAAGTTTTCGGGATCGGCTTGGTGCGGCAGGACGGGGTGAAGATCCGCACACCGATGCTGTTCGCCCGCACCGTTCTCGGCAAATATACGCTCGAAACGATGATCCCGGTGCTGATCGTCATCATGATCTTTTTCAACATGATCGGCGCTTTCGGCACGGCAGTGCTCCTCGCCATCCTCGTTCTGCAACTGATCGTCTGCTTTACCACGAAGACGAGAAGTTTCATCCACGATCTGCTCGCCGGGACGGCGGTGGTCGATCTCTCCTCGCAGATGGTCTTTGAGAGCGAAGAGGCCATGATCGAATATAAAAAGAAAATCCACGCGGAATCGGTTGCCCGCGAGAAATACGATTAACGAAAGGAAAGACATCCCATGAAAGTTGTATTGCAGAATCTGACCAGAATTTTCCCCAGCCGGAACAAGAAGAGCGGGGAAGAAGTCATTGCCGTCAACGATTTCACGTTTGAAATCCCGGACGGAAAACTGATCGGTCTTCTCGGCCCGTCCGGTTGCGGAAAGAGCACGACGCTGTATATGATCTGCGGCTTGCAGAAGCCGACGAGCGGCCATATCTTCTTCGGCGACGACGACGTGACGGAACTCTCTCCGGAAAACCGAGGTGTCGGTCTGGTGTTCCAGAACTATGCCCTGTACCCGCACATGACGGTCAAGCAGAATATTCTGTTCCCGCTTCAAAACCTGAAAGGGGACGACAAATTGACGAAAGAAGAGATGCTGGAACGCGCCTATAAGGTCGCGAAACTCGTTCAGATCGACGATCTGATGGAGAGAAAGCCGAGCGAACTGTCCGGCGGTCAGCAACAGCGTGTGGCCATCGCCCGTGCGCTGGTCAAGATGCCGAGAGTCCTGCTTCTCGACGAGCCGCTCTCCAACCTTGACGCGAGACTTCGTCTCCAAACGCGCGAAGAGATCCGCCGCATTCAGAGAGAGACGGGCATCACGACCGTGTTCGTCACGCACGACCAGGAAGAAGCCATGAGCATCTCCGATATGATCGTCGTGATGAAGACCGGTATCGTTCAGCAGATCGGCAAGCCGCAGGACGTCTACGACGACCCGGTCAACCTGTTCGTGTCCAAGTTCCTCGGCACGCCTCCGATCAATGTCTTTGACGGCCGCGTCGAGAACGGCAAGATCTATATCGGCGACGACGCGGTTCTCTCCGTCTCCGGTGTCGAAGATCAGCCCGTGACCGTCGGCATCCGCCCCGAGGGCTTCGTGCTCGACGAAAACGGCCCGTTCCACTGCGAACTCAAAAGCGTGGAAGTGATGGGGCGCGACGTCTCGGTCGTCTCGACCAATGCCGCTTCTCAGAACCCCGTGATCCGCTCGATCATCAATGCCGACAACAAGGTCGATACCGCGGCAGGGACGGTCAGTTATTCGATCAAACCGCATAAGATTTTCATTTTCAATAAAGAGACCGAAGAAAGAATCCGTTTTGAGGTTAAGTGATATGGTAAACAGTAAACAGCAATGGAAAGCGTGGCTGTACCTGTCACCGGCAATCGTTCTTTTGCTGGTCTTTACCGTATGGCCGATCATCAATACCGTCCGGATGTCCCTTTTGGAGGGGTACAGCGGACTGGAAGCCATCCGCGGCACGACGTTCAGGTTCGGACTTGGCAATTTTACCAAGGTGATTCAGTATAAAA
>JAGHUY010000107.1 GCA_018064545.1 Candidatus Apopatosoma intestinale
AGGAGTGGCAGTCACTTAACGAGAGCGAGCGAGTGCCATCGAGCGAAGATCGAGTTTTAGTGACAACAGGACGTCAGAGCCGAGGCGTGACCGAGCCGGCCGGGGGTTCCCCGAAGCGAGCTTGCCGAGCTTTGGGGGTTCGCCGCATGCGAGACAGGTGTCAGCCGGGAGGCTGACGGATGAGGTGACATAAGTTTTCGGTTTTCAGAATCTACGGAAAAAGCAAAAAGCATGGATGCGAGCATCCATGCTTTTTTGTTTATCCATAATAGAATAATACGAGAAACACAAGTCCGAGCAGGAAGAAGACGGCGCCGGGGACGAGCGGATAACGCCGGAGGGGAACGGTCGTTTTGTCCGACTTCCGCTCCGACTGTTTTTTCGACTGTCTTTCGACGTAACCGGCGTAGGTCTCCGGGCGGCGCGAGGCGCGGCCGGGGATCATGCGATCCCACAGATAGGAAAACGAGTAGCCGAGGCCGCGGAACAGTCCCTGCTCCGACACGGCGATGAGTGCCGAGGAGAAGACAAGCGTCAGTCCCGCGACGGTTCCGGCGTCGGACAGGAGGCGGAACACCTCCCGTTTGCCGGGCGTTTTCCCGGCAAGGCCGGTCGAGATCACGAGAGCCGCGATGAGGATTCCGACGACCGTTGCGATCCCGTATCCGAGTAATTTTTTCTTCATACCGTCACTCACAGCCCGAGTTCCTTCCGATACTGCGCCTCTTCGGCGTCGTTACACTGAATAAAGTGTCCCGGGACGATCTCCCGCAGGGTGGGTTTCTGAACCGTATAATCGTGGGCGGACAGAGGGTTATAGACGATACGCTGTCTGGCTTTTTCCGTCAGCGGGTCCGGAAGCGGGATCGCGGAAAGAAGCGATTTCGTATACGGATGGAGCGGATGAGCAAACAGTTCGTCACTGGTGGTCATTTCCACGAGATGGCCGTAATACATGACGCCGATCCGGTCGGAGAAATACTTGACGACGGACAGGTCATGGGCGATGAACATGATCGTCAGACCCAGTTCCTTACGCAGGTCGTTTAAAAGGTTGATGACCTGCGCCTGAATGGACACGTCGAGAGCCGAGATCGGCTCGTCGGCGATGATGAGTTCCGGGTTCAGAATGATGGCGCGGGCAATGCCGATACGCTGACGCTGACCGCCGGAAAATTCGTGCGGATAGCGTCCCGCGTGTTCGGGAACAAGGCCTACGAGGTCGAGAACGTGGTAGACGGCCTCATCGATCTTCTTTTTGTCCGTGACGCCGCGGATGATCAGCCCTTCGGCAATGATCTCCCTAACGGTCATACGGGGATCGAGCGACGCGATCGGATCCTGGAAGATCATCTGCATCTTATTCATGATGCGGTCGGTCTTCGCAAGGCGAAGTTCCTCGGTAAATTCCTTTTGCAGACGGTCTTTTTCTTCGCCCGTAGCCGCCTCGATTTTCGGGGCGTACTTGGCCTTGATGGCGTCAGCCTGCTTTTTCGCGTACTCGCGGTTGCAGTTCTTATGGTCGTATTTCGCTTTTTCGATCTCTTTTTTCCACTTGTCGACCGCTTCCGCGTCACCGGCTTTTTTGGCCTTGGCCAGTTCCTGCTTATAGCCGCGAAGCCCGGCGCAAATGCGCTGTCCCTTGAAATACACACTGCCGCTCGTGATGTCGTACAGGCGGATGATACTACGTCCCGTCGTCGTCTTACCGCAACCGGATTCGCCGACGAGGCCGAACACTTCCCCTTTCTTGATGTCAAAGGAGACGCCGTCGACCGCTTTAAATTCGCGGCCGGGGCCGATCTTGAAATACTGACACAGATTCTCTACACGGAGCAGGATATCTTCGTTCTCGCGGAAGACGCCGGCGTCACGGCCGACTTCAAACGCGGGATTCCATTCTTTCTCAGCCATGATTTTCGACCTCCTTTGCCGCGGCGTTCTGCGCTTTCTTCTTCATCCGCGCGATGCGTTCGGTGACGATCTTCGGCGGTTCGGTCTTCGGCGCGTCGGGATGGAGCAACCACGTAGCGGCATAATGCGTGTCGCTGACCGAGAACATCGGCGGTTGTTGCTCAAAATCGATCTCCATCGCGTACTTATTGCGCGGGGCGAACGCGTCGCCCTTCGGCGGGTAGATCATGTTCGGAGGCGTGCCGGGGATGGCTTCCAGTTTCTCCTTGGTGTCGAGGTCCGGCATCGAGGACAGAAGCGCCCACGTATACGGGTGGCGGGGATCATAGAAGATGTCGTTCGCCGTGCCGCACTCGACGATCTTGCCGGCGTACATGACGGCGATACGGTCGGCCATATTGGCGACCACGCCGAGGTCGTGCGTGATGAAGATGACGGAGAGGTTTCTCTCCTTTTTGATGCGGTTGATGAGTTCCAGAATCTGCGACTGGATCGTCACGTCCAGAGCCGTCGTCGGCTCGTCGCAGATCAGAATATCCGGGTCAGCCGCGAGGGCGATGGCGATGACGATACGCTGACGCATACCGCCGGAAAACTCAAACGGATACTGGTTATACCGCAGTTCCGGGTCGGGCAGGCCGACCTCTTTGAGCAGTTTGATGGCGCGAGCCTTGGCCATCTTCTTGGAGACGTGGTAGACCACGGCGCTGGCCTGCTCTTTGAGCCAGTCGATCAGCGCGACAGTCTTGGCCTCTGCGTCAAACTGTCCGTCCGCCTCGATGTCGCGGCGCAGACTGGCCTGCAAATTGCGGATGACGAGACGGATATTCTCTTTTGCCTGCTCCTCATCGATGATGGCCGCCGGAACGACTTTCCAGTCGGGCGTTTTGCCCTTGGCGTCCAGTGCGTTCCATTTGGCCGTCTCTTTTTCAAAGCGGGCCTGTTCTTTCGGATTCTGTTTCAGTGCGCGGAAATACACCCGAACGGCATGGGTGATGCCCGAACCGAACGTGTACTGCGCACCGTCCTTTTCGATCTCCATGCGGTCGATGGCGTCTTCCACCAGCGCGATCTTCCCTTTCAGATAATCGAGCGTCGCTTTCTTCTCCAACTTCTCGGTTTCGAGATACCGGAGAAGCGCGTCGGTCTCGGAAAGTGCCTTTTTCTTGGCGGCGATCGAACGGTCGTGGCTGTACTGAATGGCCTTGGCGCTCTCGCGAATGAACGCGAGCATGAAGTTTTTGTCCAGATACTCACGCGTCATGGCGTTGAGTTCATGGAGTTCCATCGCGTCGATCTTCGCCGTGTCGTTCGGGTTTTTGAGCATATAATACCCGAGCGTGAAATAGTTGGGTTTCTCTTTCTGCAAAGCGGCTTCGAGGAGCGCGTGGATCTCATCCACGGCCGCACGGGCAGAAGCATCGAGTTTCTTCGTCTTGCGGGCAGAGCCCACACCGGCGGAAACACGGGCGAGAAGTGCTGCCGTCTCCGCATTTTCCTCGATAAGATCGGGATGGATCGTCTGCGGGAACTGTTTTTCGATCAAGCGCAGGAACGCCGGAATCTTGACGTTCTGATTCTTGTCGATGAGGAACAGTTTCTCTTCGATCTCCGCTTTGAGTTCCTCGACGACGCGGTGCTTTTCGTTGTACGCACCTTCGAGTTTGGTGCTCATGATGCAGAAATTATCGAACGTATGGCACTGCTCCTCGTTATATGCACGCTGGGAGTCGGCCGTCGCAATGGCGTTTCGGCACTCCACGAGAAGCCCGAGTTTGCCGTTGAAGTTCCGTCTCGCGTTCTTGCTGTTGGAGCCGGATTTGAGAAGCATGGCCTCCGTCAGCTGTTTGCCGACCTTGACGATCGGGTTCAGCGAGGACAGCGGATCCTGGAAGATCATCGCAATCTTATCGCCGCGCAGTTTGACCATGTCTTCTTCGGGAATTTTCAGTAGGTCTTTGCCGTCGTAGATGATCTCGCCGCCGTCCACGAGGGCGTTGTTGGCGAGAATCTGCATGATGGCCTTGGAGGTGACGGATTTACCGGAACCGGATTCGCCGACGATGCAAAGCGTTTCGCCCTTATGAAGATCGAACGAGACATCGCGCACGGCGCGGACGATACCGCTGTCGGTACGGAAATTGACGATGAGGTCTTTGACCTGTAAAATCTTTTCGGCCATATCAGTCACTTCCCTTCAAAGACGGATTGATCGCGTCGCGCAGGCCGTTACCGAACAGGTTGAAACTGATCATCAAAAGAGCCATGATGACCGACGGGAACACGATCAGATAAGAGTAAGATTTGATGTACTGCTGGTTTTCGGCGAGCATGACACCGAACGAGGTCACGCCCTGCAAGCCGAGGTGGAGGTACGCCAGCGTCGATTCGCTGAAAATGACGCCCGGGATCATCAGAACGCTTGACGTGACGATGGTACCGAGGGAGTTCGGCAGAATGTGTTTGAAGATCAGGCGCATATCCCGCGAACCGAGGGTACGGGAGGCGAGAACGTATTCCTGTTTCTTGAAACGGTAGAACTGCGTTCTGGTACGAGCCGCCGTGCCCATCCAGTCCGTCAGACAGAGGGCGAGGAAGAACGTAAAGAAGTTATTGCCGAAGTGCAGGATGCACAGCGTCATGATGACGATCCACGGCACACCGCCGAGAATGTCGCAGAAACGCTCCATGAGAAGGTCGACCGCGCCGCCGAAGTAGCCGGAGATCGAACCCCAGACGAGGCCGAAGAAGAAGCAGAAGAGGAACGTGCAGACACCGAGGAGCAGCGAGGTGCGCAGGCCGGTGAAAATGCGCGTCAGCACGTCAACGCCGTTGGCATCGGTGCCGAGCAAGAAGATCGGCATCTTCTCATAGCCCATCTTGCGGTAGCGGCTGGCCATGGCGGTCAGTTCCAGCAGTTTGCCGGTCTTGGAGTTGAGTTTTTGGGCAACCACGCCGTCGATCGGACAGTCGTCGGACAGGCGGACGAAGGAGTCCGGACCCACCTTGGCGTCGTAGGAACACCAGCCGTTTGCGATGTATTTATTCAGATCGGAAGCGGCCACGACGGTCTCCTGCGCGTCATAGACGGCCGCGTAGGTATCGTAAACGAAACTGCAAAAATAAACTTCGGAAGCATAGATGCCCTTACGTCCGGTGCACTGCCAATAGCCCTTGGGAAATTCGCCGAGGCTGTTTTTCGCTTTCAGCACCATGGTCGTGGCATCGGTAAAGCCGAGGTCGGCAAGGTCATCGTGATTGGCACAGCCTTCGTCGCAGGAAAGTTCCACGGAGCGGAGGAGCAGATACGAGTAACTCTCGCTCTCATCGGGTTTGAGTTCAAACGTCAGACGTCCCTTGACCGAATCCGACCCGCTCGCACGGGCGACGGCGGAGAGATCGAACGTCGCAGACTCATAGGTCGTGCCCCAGTCGCGGAGCACGGTCTTATTTCCGTCGGCCGTCTCGAAATACACGCGGTATTCGCCGAGTACGCTCTCACCGACACCGTCGGTATCGCCGAACACGACGGAAGCGGCATAGTGTCCGCCCGCGGTCACGTCAAATTCCTCGGTGCGAAGCGTGGTATTCTGATTGGTCTTGGTTAAGGTCAGCGCGGCAAGGGCGGAAGCGGACACGGTCTCATCGGCCTTGATCGCAAAGTCCTCGGCATCCACGTATTCGTAGTTGCCGTTCTGCGAGCCGATCTCCAAAACCACGTAGCCGTATTCGCGCGTAATGTCGTTTGCCGCCAGCACGGCGGACAGGTCGAGCGTGATTTTCTCGTCATAGACGCGGACGAGCGTCCCGTCCTCGGCATCCCATTCGGGAAGCGTCAGATACAGGGTATGATAGTCGCCCTTGAACAGGACGCGGTAGCCGCCTTTTTCAGCCGCATCCGCACTCCCGACGTAGTGCATGAGAAATTCCACGGTGTAACTGTTCTCTGCCGTGGCCTCAAACGTGGAGGTCTTGAACGCGACGTTCTGAGAGTTCTGATTCTCGAACATCACAAAGCCGCCGCGGCCGTACTTGGTCGCCTGATTGATCAGCGTCGGCTCATCGTCAATGACGAGAGAACCGTCCAGCACGGCTGGCTTATAGAACCCGGCGGGGCATTCGTTCTCCCGGTCATAGAGAATGCCGGAGGCCGAACCGTCCAGGTTGGTGGATTTGATATACGATTTGGTGCCGTCCCAGAAACCCGTTCCCGCGGGGAACAGTTTGGGTTGCAGGAAACGCTCGGACGCGCTGACGCGATCGACGTCACAGGACGAGAAGATCGGGACGAACGCCGCGAGGAGCAACAGGTTGCCGAGGATGACGGAGGCGATGACGGACGATTTGTTCTTACCGAACCGTTTGACGGCGTCTTTCGCAAACGTCGTCGGCTTGGTCTCGAACTTGGTATCGGACATCCGGTTTCCTTCGTTGACGAAACGGAAAGCGCCCTCGCGCACCGGAAATTCTTCGGGGGTATAGAATTTATCCATTATCTCGCCCCCATTCTGATCCGAGGATCGATGAGACTGTACGAAATGTCGAGGAACACGCCGGCCAGCAAGCTGACGGACGTGAAGATCGCCATATCGACGAACAGCACGTTATAGTCCTTGGCATTCAGCGCGGACACGAACAGGCCGCCGATGCCGGGAATGCCGTACAGACCTTCGAGCACCATGGAACCGCCCATGATGCCGATAAATTCCGCCAGAATCGACGGGAAGATCGGAACCATGGCGTTGCGGAGCGCGTGTCTGGTGATGGACTGGTTGCGCGTCAGGCCCTTGGCTCTCGCGAGCAGGAGATAGTCGCTCTCCATGACCTCGCACAGTTCGGCTCTGGTAAACCGGCAATAGCCGCAGATCGAACCGAACGAAAGGCAGAATACGGGCAGGATGTAGCCGAGGGTCTTCTGCCAGTCGGGGTCAGTCGGATTCGGCCACTGTGTCGGCAGTACCGCGTTCTGATAGCACAGAAGCAACATGAGGAACGTGATCAGAACGAAACTCGGTACCGATATGAAAATCATAACCGCCGTCGAAATGACGTGGTCAGTCATTGTATTCTTCTTTAAAGCCGCCCAGATGCCGAGTGCGATACCGGCCGGTACGGAGATCAGCACGGAAAAGATGTTGATCTTCATGGACGTGATCAGACGTTCCCCGATGATGACCGTGGCCTTGACGTTCGGCTCGATGGTCTTGGAAACGCCCCAGTCCCAATGGAGGAAGATGTTCCGCAGCCATGACACATACTGCTGCATGACGGGAACGGAATAATAGTAGGTCTCCACGCCGGCTTTCGAGGTCAGTTTTTCCACGTAGTTCAGTCCCTCGATCGGCTTATCGGAGGAAAACAGATAGCCGGAATGCTCCTGATCGATATAGAACGCCATTCTCTGCGAATACGTTCCGACAAAGCGTTCGGGCTTCAACATTTTCATAAAAATGAAAGTCAGTGAAAGAATAATGAATGCCGTGATAACGGCCAGACCTATTCTTTTCAGGATGTATTTCCACATGATGAACTCTCCCCATTAAAATGCGGAAAATCGTAAGGTAGCAAGATGCCTTACGATCATTCCGATATGGGGACCGTCTCATTCAGCGCAGACCGAAAAAGCACGGATCAAAGCAGATGTAAAAACAGCAATTATTACGATAATTCTCTGCTTTTTAGGTGAAAATCCTGTGGATTTTTCCATTTCATTCAATGTGCTTTTTCTATCGCCGTTTTCGCCCCTCGACGTACCGAAGTACGCCTGACGGGGCGAAGAACGACGATTCTGCATCTGACTGAGGCAGTCCCAAAAGAATCAGGTCTTAGTTGATTTCAACAGAAGCGATATAGGCGGGATCTACATGGATGTCGGCAGCGTCTACGTCGAAGCCGAAGTAAACGTCAACACCGTAGGTGTACTTCGCACCCAAGAACCAAGCGGCATCGGCGGCTTCCACCGTGAAGGTAGCGGTGAATACGCCGTTCTCCTCGGTCACTTTCCACATCGTGCCCTCGAAGGACTGAACGGAAACTTCGTTGTAATCGGAGTAATTGCCATCATTGGTAGCGTAAATCACAGCGTCGAGACCGGTGATCTTCACACCGTCCATAGCGGTAACGGTGATCGTACCTTCGATGGAGCCGTCTTCCTTAGCCTTGATGTCGGAATCATAGGTGTACAGGTCATCCAGAGCGCCGTCTTTCACGGCAACGCCGCTGACACCGGCCTGCTGGAGAGCGTCGAAGGACCAACGCATACCGTTGTAAACGAGGATGTCAGCCAGAGGATCATTGGTATCCAGACCCCAGTTCAGCGTGAAGCTGCCGGAGATGGACTGGTCGCTGGACAGAACCTCAAAGAAGCCGAGCGGGTCGAGAGAGTTACCGGAGATGGAGCCGAAGCCGATATCGAACTGGCCCTGCATCATGGAGTCGTAAGCGAACATATAGGTGTCGCCGACGGAGAAGGTAACGTCGAGTTTGTATTTGCCGCCGGAAACGGAATCATCGTTGAAGGCAGCCTCCCAGTACTGTTTGACGTACTTGTGGTAGCCTTCCTCGTGAGTCGGGTACATCCAGGCGATGTTCAGTTCGATGACGGTCGGGTTCTCTTTGGTGCCG
>JAGHUY010000244.1 GCA_018064545.1 Candidatus Apopatosoma intestinale
CTGGCGGCTTACTTCCCCGTCGATTAAGACGAAGCGGGCTCTATCGGCAAGCGGTATCGCCGTGAAGATGAGATCGGCACTCCGATCTGCATAACCGTCGACTTCCAGACCGTCGGCGACGAGAATAATCCTGCTGATCACTGCGTCACCGTCCGTGACCGCGATACGATGGAGCAGGTGCGAATTCCGATTTCCGAACTTCGTTCCTATCTCGAAGAAAAAATGAAATTCTAAGAATATGGGCTGTAAAAACAAAAGTTTTTACAGCCCTTTTTGATAGAGAAGAATAAGGGGTTGCTTCCGCAACCCCTATATTCTTTTTCGTTTTTCGATCTGGACTTTTTAGCAGTAGCCCCATTTATGCCTCGGCGTCTTTGTTAAGCAAAGTCTTGACCTCTCTTGCCAGACTCTTGACAACGGAGGAATAGAACCAGTCCTCAGCGAGTTCACGGGAAGCGGTCTCGCAGACGGAGAGAACGTCAGAAGCCGATTCCAGCGACGTCAGATACGAAGCGCAGGATTTTTTGAGGATGTCTTCCAACTTGGCGAACTGTGCCACATATTTGTCTTGAAGAATCCCATACAGAATGTCTTCCACGTCTTCCGGGTTCATACTGCGGATTTCCTCCTTGGAATATCCGGCAGAGACAAACTGATTCTCATAGCGGGAGATCAGCGAATTCATGCAGGTCGTATAATTGACGGATTTACTCTTGGCAATCATATAGCCGGTCGCACCGGACAGTTGTTTGCCCACGTATTCGGCCATGATATTCGTGTAGAAGCCCGTGCGGAACATAATGTCATAAACGATAGAGTCTACTTCTTCCAGCGAGAATCCGCTGATCTCTGAGGAAGAATACTCGGTAGCGAGCGTGTAGTACGCATTGTCGCGCATCTTGTTCGCATACTTCTTGAAGTTCTCCATCTCTTTACGGGACTCGCTGTACTCGGACTTGCTCATGCTCATCGCGTCGTACATTTCGTCATAAATACCGGTTTCTTTTTCGATCAGATAGGCGAGAACCGTACTCATGACGGCATCATTGGAGATGGCGTCCTTCCCCATCTTGTACTCGTCGAGCGAGTACGCGTCGATCAGAACGTTTTTATACTTACTGCGAATCTTGTTGATATAGGAGTCGTAGACCGAAGTATCGGACTTTTTGGCCATCATATCGTCATAGGTGACGCCTGCGACGGCCGCAATTTCTTCTTTCAGACCGGCTTCGTACTTCGACTTGGTCAGCCCGTTTTCGGACAGATACTGAGAGTACAGAAGCGTGTGAACCTCGTCAACGATCGCCAGCGCATCCATAGTATCCAGTTGCTTCTGCGAATACTTCGAAGAAAGAAGATCGGCGTATTTCGCTTTCAGAGTCTCAGAGGCTTTCCGGAAAGATTCGGAATTCTTTTTCGTCTCCTGATAGAGTTCCCAGGATACGGTATAGTTCTGCTTGGTCAGGCTGTCAACGAAAGAAAGGTCTTTGGCGATGAAGTCCTTGACGAGTTTATCGTACGATTCGTCGTCCAGTTCGTTTTCTTTGATATAGTTCTGTTTGACGTAGTCAAAGACCGCCTGCTCAAAATCGGCACCCGACATCCGGTCATACCGATCCAGTTCCTCTTCGCTCATATCGGCAAATACCGTGAGTTTGGTCATGATCCGCAGGTATTCGATATTCGTGTAATAATCTTTGGCCTGATTGCGGTAATATTCAAAAGATTTCGTCTTGCTCTCGGCAATGCTGTACGGAACGCCGATCACAGAAGCGATCTCGCCCTTGATCAGAGAGTCAATACCGCTGTTCGTGCTGATGGCGGAGTATTTCATCTCCTTGATATAGTCCACATACTGTTTAATATACCATTCCGGCGTATAAACCGTATGTTTGGCGTTGGCTAAAACGGAAGAAATGGAGTTTGCCAGAACACCGGCGGCGCGGAGACGCTCGGTAAAGAAATCTTTGAACTGATTGCGGAACGCCAACTGATAGTTGGTGAATTCCGCCGTACCGACAGAGTCAAGATAGGTATCATAATCAACACCGATCGGGGCAAGAGCCTCGTTCATGACCGCTCTGGTGATGATCGTTTCGAGCAGTGCGTCGATCTTGGCATCGGTAATATCGTAAATCAAGAACGGCGACGGAGCCGAATCCAGATTGGTTGCCTTGACGTATTTCCAGGCATCGGCGGAAACGCCCTCTTCCGGATAACCCATATAGACGTTACCGGTCAGGTTGTTATCCATCATATAATCATGATTCAGACGGGTGATCGTACCGTCGGTATTGACCGTATAGTTGGTTTCCTCGATACCGTATTGCAACAGATTCTTGACCTCGGAATCGGTATTGATCATCTGAACGATTTCCATCGCACGATCCGGGTTGGAGGAATACTCAGAAACGGCAAGCATACCGCGGAACAAAACCTCTTCTTCGATAAAAGGATTCTGAACGACCTTGACGTAGTAATCGCCCTCGTCAAGTCCGTAAGCGGCTTCTGCGGAAGCGTCGCCTACGATGATCTTGGCCGCCCAGTTCTCTTCACTGCCGTTACCGAAATACCCGTTCGCCTCGAAAGCTTCCATGGTGGAGAGATAGGTGCGGTATTGCGGAATATCGAAGAGATTGGAAACGGTGAACGAGGTGCCGGCTTCCGTGTCGTAACCGAGCAACGGATCAAAGTAAGAGCCGATGGCAATCTCGTCGGAAAACGCATAGAAGATGCCGAGCGGATCCGGCTTTTCGGAGAACGGGACGATCCCGGATTCCCCGGCCTTTACCGACGCGAGAAAAACGGAAAGATCACTGTAATCCTTGACCAGATCAATATTAAATTCATATTTGTCGGCGAGTTCCTTATTCACAACCAGATACTTGTAGTTGGCAAGCAGGTTGTTGTTCGGAATAGCCTTGATGTCGCCGGTAATGTTTTTCAGTTCTTCAAAGAAAGAGGGATAAATGTACTGTTTCAGTTTCTTATAACTGGTCGCCAAGTAGTTATCAAGCGAGGTCAGAAGCCCCTCTTCATCAAACCGATCGTACATATCGCGGCCGGTGATCATCAGAATATCGATCGGCGAAGCGGCGGACGGATAAACGACTTCGATCGTACCGTCCTCAAACACCGTGGTCTGTTCAGCCGTATAAAGACTTCTGGTGGCGATGGTATCGGCGGCAACGGTCTGAATGGTTTTGACCCATTTCTTCTTGGAGTTGTTCGAACTCTGCAAAGAAGCCGCGCTGTTTTCCGCCTGCGTTTTTACGTAGGTGTTATAATTCTTGATGGCCTTATCGACGTTGGTGTTGTACTCGGCCTCTTTTACTCTCGCGCTGACGAGAGCTTCATACTCGTCCATTGTGACGAGCGTAAGGTCAATTGCCGTCTCGTATCTGGCCTTGGTGATCTTATTGATGGCCGCTTCCACCCGTTTTACGTCCTCGGGCTTGGTCGATGCCTCCGTAATGCCCAACAGACTGAGCGTGGTGGGCAGACGGGAATCCGTTACTTCCGCTTCATATTCTCCGCACGCCGTAAAAGCGATGACGGACGCGATCATAGTGAAGCAGAGAATCAGACACATGATTTTCTTAAACATGAGCATTCCTCCCAGAATATGTATTGTAAATACCAATCCGCATAAGTACCCACAATAGATAATAAATCTATTATATAATTTTACAGCAAAAAAGCAATGATGTCAATGTATAAAATCTCCAAAAGGGAAAGATGCATATTATATAAATACGACAAGAAACCGTTTTAATTGACGTAATCGTTGAGTTTGCTCTTGGTTTTCGCGTTTTTGAGGCGACGAAGAGCCTTGTTTTCGATCTGGCGAATCCGTTCACGGGTAATGTTGAACTGCTGACCGACCTCTTCGAGCGTCTTGGAGCGGCCGTCGTCAAGGCCGAAGCGGAGGCGAAGAACGGCCTCTTCTCTCGGCGTCAGCGTATGAAGAATCTCGTCGATCTGCTCGCGCAGGAAAGAGTAGGACGCGGCTTCTGCGGGGGCCGGCGACGTATCGTCCTCAATAAAATCGCCGATATGACTGTCCTCTTCTTCTCCGACGGGGGCTTCCAGCGATACGGGATCGAGTGAAAGTTTGTAGATTTCGCGAACCTTTTCCGGGCTCATCCCAATTCTTTTGGCGACCTCTTCCGAGGTGACTTCACGTCCCTCTTCTTGAAGCATCTGACGGGAAACTTTCTGCACCTTATGGATGGTCTCCACCATGTGTACCGGAATCCGGATCGTTCTGGCCTGATCGGCGATAGCTCTGGTGATCGCCTGACGGATCCACCACGTCGCATAGGTAGAGAACTTGAATCCCTTGGTATAGTCAAACTTGGAAACCGCCTTTAACAGGCCGAGACTTCCCTCCTGAATCAGGTCGAGAAGCGAAAGGCCTTTATTGCTGTTGCTGTACCGCTTGGCGATATTCACGACCAGGCGCAGGTTGGCTTCCACCAATTCTTTTTTGGCCGTCTCGTCCCCTTCCAAAATTCTTTTGGAGAGTTCAATTTCCCGCTCCGGCGTCAGAAGAGCCACCTTGCCGATGTCTTTCAGATACATTTTCACCGGGTCGTCAACGGCATAATCGTCCTGCTGAGACACCGATGAACTGACGGAATCGTCGGAAAAATCCTCAATATCGTCTCCGATGCCGTCGTCATCATCGCTGAGGTCATCGCTGGTATCTTCAAAGCATTCCGTAATATCGACACCGTTGGACTCCAACGTCTCATAGAGTTTGTCGATCGTATCCAGATCGTAGTCGGTGTCGCCGATGGCCGCCATGATCTCGCTGTTGGACACCGTTCCCTTGGCTTTGGCACGTTCCACCAGATCCTGAATCTCGTTCTTTTGCGGTTTCGCCTCTTTTTTCTTTTTGTCATCCGGATTTTCCGTCTCGAAATCCGAGATTTCCTCGGTCATTTCTTCCGCTTCCTCGACGGGTTCCTCGCGTTTCTTCGTTTCCGTTTCCATAAAATCCTCCATATTTTCCTTCCATTTTCTATTTTCTTTCTTTTTTTCTCTGCAAAATACTCAACGTATCATCCACACTGTTGCCTTCCCCGCTTTCCAGCTTTTCCTTGCGTAGTGATTGGATATTATCTTTCAGAACGGTAGCATCGTTCTGTGAAAGTTCTGATCTTGCAATCTGCATTTTGACAATTCGTGCCATCTCATCCGTTGAGAATGAGGCGCCGAGCGTTCCGAGAGTGGGAATCTCATCTTCACAGACAAGCTCATGAAAAACACGCCGGTTGAATTCGGTCAGAAAATCCTCTTCCGCCAGTTGTATTTTCCCGCTTTTGATTTCATTTATGAGTTCCGGATACAAGAGTAAAATACCGAGAATGGTTTCTTCTGCCTTAGCGGC
>JAGHUY010000294.1 GCA_018064545.1 Candidatus Apopatosoma intestinale
CTGACCGCGCTCGTTCACGGTGAAGAGGAAGCGCAGAAAGCCAAGGATGCGTCCCGCGCGCTGTTTGCCGGCGGCGGCAATACGGAGAATATGCCGACCACGACGCTTACCGAAGAGAACTTTACCGACGGCAGGATCGCCGTACTCGATCTGCTCGTTCTCGGCGGTCTCGCACCCTCCAAGGGCGAAGCCAGACGGCTCATTCAGCAGGGCGGCGTTCTGCTCGGCGAGGACAAGGTGACCGACGTTTATGCCGCCGTGGAGCGTTCCGCTTTTGAAAAGGACGTCATTCTGAAAAAAGGCAAAAAGAGTTATCAGAAATATATCGTCGGTTAATCATCCGATATACAAAAATCCACCTGCACCGCAGGTGGATTTTTCATATTACTCATTCAGTAGAAATCCGGCTCGCCGGATAGCAAGAACAAGGAGAGGAACGAGCAGAATCTGAACGATGATGCCGCCGATGGCTCCCGTCACGTAACTCGCGTAAAACGCGGCGAGCGTCAAGGGACTCTTGACAACGCCCGCAAAATAGAACAGCACTTTTCCGAGAATGCCCGCCAGCCGTCCGCCCAGCATAGCCGCGAAAAGCGACAGATACAGATACGGGATCTTTTGGGGAAACGCGCGGTATAATAGACCGGATAAAAAGCCGTAAGCCGCCAGTTCAAACATCATCGGAAGAGCGCTCGGCAAAAGCGGTGCACCGAACACAAGCATCCGCAGAATAGGCGCCGCCGCACCGACAAGAAGCCCCCATAGAGGCCCACAGCAAAAACCGCAAAGCAGAACCGGCAGGTGCATCGGGCAAAGCGTTTTGCCGACCGCCGGGATAGACCCCGTCAGAAACGGCAAAACCAAAGCGAGTGCCAGAAACACCGCCGCGTAGACCAGTTGCCGGATTTTCTTTGATTGTTTTTCTCTCATACGCATCATTTTCTCGTTTTGCCGGTTGCGATCCGCTTATTCAGTTCCGACAGATACAAGTCGTCGTCGATCGGAAGCGTGATCTTTTGATCAAGCCATGTGGAGAGGAGCATAGAATCCATGAGTTCTACACCGTTTAAGCCCTCTTTTCCGTCCACAAACAGCGGTTCAATGCCGAGAAC
>JAGHUY010000081.1 GCA_018064545.1 Candidatus Apopatosoma intestinale
CATTTGAACAGGCGGGAGGGTTTATGAATCTCGGAAAAGCCGTTCTGTGCGGGCTTGTTCAGGGACTGACGGAGTTTCTTCCGGTATCCAGTTCCGGACACTTAGCACTCGCCCACGCCTATTTGGGCGCAAGCGACCTTTCTTCCTCGGTTTTCACCTTTGATATTCTGTTGCATCTGGCCACGCTTGTCGCGGTGGTCACGGTCTATTTTTCGGATATTGTCTCGCTTGTCCCGGCCTTTTTCTCTCTCGTGCGAAAGGTCTTTGGGCGGCGGTTCCGCCTGTCGGAGTGCGTCGGGGAGGAACGGCTGTGCCTGCTGCTGCTCGTCGCTTCGGTTCCGCTCGGCGTTGCCGCGCTGATCGGCGACCGGGTGGAAACGCTTTCGTCGAATCCGCGTCTGGTCGGCGGGATTCTGGCGGTCAACGGCCTGTTTCTCTTACTTGGGGAGAGGGCGGCGCACGGAGCGAAACGGGCAGAGGAACTGACGGTTCCGAGGGGGGCTTTTATCGGTCTTTGCCAACTGCTTGCGATCCTGCCGGGGCTTTCCCGTTCCGGCAGTACGGTCTCGGGCGGGCGGCTGGTCGGTCTTACCCGGGAGGAAGCGGTTCGGTTTTCGTTTTTGCTCTCCGTCCCGGCGATCCTCGGCGCGAGCGGGCTCGGCATTGTCGATCTTTTCAAAAATCCCGTTCCGAAAAGCGATATTCCCGCCTATGCCCTCGGGATGCTCACCGCTCTCGTCTGCGGCTTTGCCGCCATCGGGTTACTGCGGCGAATGGCAAAATCCTCCTCTTTCCGGTTTTTTGCCTATTATTGTCTGGCGGTAGGGACTGCCGCCGTCATCTTCGGATAAATTGAAAGGAAGTTTCAAATGGCTGAAAAAAACAAGACGACAAAGAAAAAGAAAAACGGTGCTTCCGATGTTTACGAGGAGTATACGTCTCCTTTCACGAAACCGCGGGCTTCCGGGACGAGAAGTAAAACCGCCCGGGAGGAGCCGCCCCGCGCAAAGGAGTCTGCCCGTACCGGGGAGCCGCCCCGCGCCGAAAAGGAAAAGCGGGAGCCGAATCCCTCTTCGATCGGAAACCAGATCATCATCGCACTGTTCGTGGCCTTGTCGATCTTTCTCGGAATGTGCTACGGACTGACCGATGAAGTCGGGTCTATCGGGGCGGCGATCGCCCGTTTTCTGCCCGGTCTGTTCGGCGGAGCGGCACTGATCATTCCGTTCACTCTGCTGTTCCACGCCCTGTACTGGAAAAGAGATACGGCATCCGGGATGCGCGCCATCCGTTTCACGTTTTCTTTTTCCGTGCTGTTCTTTTTGTCCGTACTGCTCCATCTGATCTTTGCGGCAAACGGAACGCTTCCGACCGACGGTGCTCTTTGGACGCTGATGAAGCAGTTCTATGGCGACGGTATGGACTATACCGGCGGCGGCTCGATCGGCGGTCTTATCGCGACGCTGGCCGTCCGGGGGATCGGATTGCCCGGATCGTTTATTTTCGTCATTCTGTTTTTGCTGATTTCGCTGATCCTGTTTGTCGGACAGACGCCGAGTTCCGTCTGGCATCGGCTGATCCTCGGTTTTGCCCGTTGGTTTGACGGCCGGAAAGAACGCCGTGCCGAGCGCGAATACCGGAAAGCACAGGCCGCGGCCTGTCGACGGGAGGCGGAGGAAAAACGCATCCGGGAGCAGACTTCCGTCAGAGAAAACCGGGTCAGCCCCGTCTATTCCCCTGCTTTGAAAACGGAAAGATCCAACAGAGAAAGCCGGATCGGACCCGTCTATCCC
>JAGHUY010000215.1 GCA_018064545.1 Candidatus Apopatosoma intestinale
ACCGTCTCAAACAAGACGGTGCCGGTCTGCCCCGACCACACCCGCTCGCGCGGAATCCCGCCGCGGACGGCGAGATGGGCGGTGGTGGAATCGCCGAAAAAGACGATCTCCTCCCGGAAAGACTCCTCGGTGACGGCGAAAAGCCGATCGCCGCAGGAGAAAATCAGAATCAGAATCAGAAGGGAAGCGAGTCCCTTTTTCATAAGAAAAACCTGCCTTGCGGAATGCCCCGCGGTCGGGAGACCGACCGACGAAGAATCCCCGTTATTTCAGGCGAGAGACGGACTTTCCGTCGGAAACCAGCACGATCGTGCCCTCTTTATCGGTACGCAGGATTTGATACCCTTTTTCCGTCAGCCGATCGACGATCTTGTCGTGCGGATGGCCGTAGCCGTTTTCCGAACCGACGCAGATGACGGCAAGATCAGCCCCGACCGCATTGAGGAACGACGCGCTCGACGAAGTGGTGGAGCCGTGATGCCCTACTTTCAGAACATCGGATTTCAGATCAGATGCTTTGAATTTCTTTAAGATCGCGGATTCGGTTACCGTTTCGGCGTCGCCCGTGAACATGAAAGAGGTCTCGCCGAACGTCAGACGGCAGACGATGCTGTAATGGTTTCGTTCACTGTCGTCAAAAACGGAAGAATCCACCGGCCCGAGAATTTTGAAAGTGCATTCGCCTAACCGATAGGTTTCCCCGCAGGAGCAGAGATCATACGTTTCGCCGGCTTTCTGCATCGCCTTGGCAACGGTGCTCCATCCGGATGACTCGTCGTCGGAGAGCAGAATCGTGCCGATCTTGCCCGCATAGGCGGCGATCACCTCATCGGCCGAGGCGATATGATCGGAATGCGGATGCGTGAGCATCAGATAGTCGAGTTTTGTCACGCCGTGGGATTTCAGATAGTTTATCAGATAGTCGGCACCCTTGACGGCGCGGACGTCCTTATCGTTGGACGCGCCGGCGTCGATCAGCATCGTCTCACCCGTGGGTGCGATGATCAGGATGGAATCGGCCTGTCCGACGTCGATGTAATGCACTTGCAGTTTGCCCGAAACCTCCGCCGTCGGAGTGATGACGGGAATGTCGGAACCGGGAATGTCGAAATCCCAGAGGCCGAGAAAATACGAGCCGACGATCAACGCCGCGACGAGAAGAACGGTCAGGATCGGATGCTGTTTGATCCAGTTTTTCTGTTTATTGGTGAGTTTTTTGGTGGCCATAATCGCTCCATCTTGTATAAAAAAAGTATAATACCACTAGATAATGTTATTATATCAAAGTAATGCGGGTTTTACAATAGGATTTTGCATGTTTTCGGAAATTTTTTTCGGAAGAGGGATGAAAACGGGAAAATGAAAAAAATTGGTCTTTTTTCTTTTTGCGTATTGACAAACAGGCTCCTTTGTGATACAATACATGTCGCGCGAGAAAAAGCGCAGCATAACGGAGAATCCGCCCCCCGTAAACCGGATTCGGATTACTACTGTTAGGCTATATGCGCCGTTAGCTCAGTTGGATAGAGTGTTTGGCTACGAACCAAAAGGTCGAGGGTTCGAGTCCCCCACGGCGCGCCAACAAAAAGCGCACATTTGTCCACTTGACAAATGTGCGCTTTTTGAATGAAGTCACCCCTGCGGGGCTAATGAAGGAATGAAGACGCTTCGCTAATGAAGAAATGAAAATGGGAGAACGGGAAAAACGGGGGCGACTTCGCTTCATTAGGTGCGAAGCACCGTCTTCATGGCGGCAAAGCCGCCGCTTCATGTTTGCGGGGCAAACGCTTCATTGTCTTTTGCGGCCGGGGCCGTCTATCATATCGCGCAAGCGACCTATCATTACCCGGAAATGAAAAGCCGTCGGCAACCGCCGACGGCTTTTTGCTGTATTTCGCTGTTTAGAAAGCCTGGGAAAGGAGCCACGCGACGAAAATACTGACGGCGGCGCAGACGGCGGCAAAGGCCAGCACGCGTCCCCACGCGATGCTCTTGCCCTCTGCGGAGCCGTATCCGTCCTCTTCCACGTAGCCGGGATTCGATTCGGGCTTGGCCACCGTGGGCATCCGCGCGGACAGGTCGCTGAGGGAACGGGTCAGTTCCTCGGTCGGTCTGTCATCGAACGAAATCTTGTACGGTCCGTCCGGAATCTGCGTTTCCCCGTCGTAATTGGTGGCATCGAGGATGGAGAGTTTTTTCTCCAATACGAGCAGATTGCGGCGATCCTCGGCGACCTCGTCGAGGTACGCTTTCGCACATTCGGACACCGGAACGTCCGCATCCTTGGCGGCGAGCGTCTCGGCCTGACGGTAGAGCGCCTCGATGTCGGCGAGCATGGAACGCATCTTGACGGTGCGATTCTTGATATCCTCTCTCTCATCCGGGGTCACGACATCGTTCGTCATGTCCGTAATGGCGGCCTTTTCCTGCAAATACAGGCGGCGCTTCTGATTGCCGAGCAGGACGTAGGCGAACGCATATCCGACTTTGGCGGCTTTCTGATAGAACGTCAGTGCTTTTTTCAGATTCTTTTCCGCGCCGATGCGTCCCTCCTCATAGACCGAGCCGACGCAAGTATAGGCATAGCCCTTGACGTTGGCGTCGTCCGAGGGATGGGCGATGATTTTTGTACAATACTCGATGGCCTTGGTCTCGTCCTTCTCATATCCGCACTCGCCGTTCATATAGTTGAACGCGAGACGTTGCAGACAGCGGACGGAATTGAGTTTTTCCCCTTCGGCCAGCAGTTCTCTGGCGTGTTCTTCGTTCTGCTCAACGCCGCCGCGTCCCTTGGCATAATAGTCCGCCAGACGGGCGATGGCTTCCATATTGCCGGCCGCAAAGGCACTTCTGGCATAAGAGTAGGCGCGCTCTTCGCTGCGCTCGGCACCGCCGATCCCTTTCTGAAAACGGTCGCTGAGTTCTAGCAGAGCTTCTCCGTTGCTGTTCTCTGCCATCAGAAGCAGACCCTCTAATTCCGTATTTTTCAGCATACAAAAAACCTCGTATTTTCTGATTTTCTATCCCAGTCTACCATATTTGTTGCAATTTGTCAACATTCTTTTTATAATAAGATAATATTATGGGCGATCATGTCAGATCGGGCAGAAGACCGGCATAGCCGAGCACCAGTCCTACGGCGGCTCCGCCCGCGATCAGAAAGATCGGGTGGACTTTCTTTTCGGCACCGAAGAACGCCAGGGCGCAGACGGCGAGAGACAGCCAGAACGGGAGGCCGGCGAGAACGGAAAGCGAGACGCCGGACGGGAAAAAGACCGTTTTTCCGATCGAGAGAACGGCGGCGGCCAGCAGGCCGATGACGGCGGGTTTCAAGCCGCTCATACAGGAGCGCACGACGAAATTCTCACGGAATTTCGTGTAAACGCGGGAGACGAGAAGCAGGATGACGAAAGAGGGAAGCACCACGCCGACCGTGGCGCAGACGGCTCCGAAGAAGCCGCCCCAGAAGCCGGTAACACCACCGACGGTCTTGCCGACGTAGGTGGCGCAGTTGACGGCGAACACGCCGGGCGTACTCTCGGAGATGGCGATGAAATTGACGATCTCTTCCACGCTCATCCACTCGTTTTCAATGAGTTTCTGCTGGATCAGCGGCAGCATGGCGTAGCCGCCGCCGAACGTGAACGCGCCGATTTCGAGAAAGGTCAGAAACAGTCGGAGGTAAATCATGATTTAGCCTCCTTCCGTGCCGCCAGCGCGAGGACGAGCCCCGTGACGGCCGCCGCCAGCACGATCAGAACGGCGCTCAGGTCGGTGAAGACCGAGACGGCAAACGCGCCGGCCGCGATCAGATAGGCGGGAAGCGACTTTTTACACTTTTTCGCCATGCGGATGACCGAGCGCAGGATCAGCGCGACCACGCAGGCGCGGATGCCGAAAAAGGCATACCGCACAGCGCGTGCTTCCGCGAAAGCGTCATAGACGAGCGAGACGAGAAACAGGACGGAAAACGAGGGAAGTACGACGCCGAACGTGGCGGCAAACGCCCCGAGAAAGCCCGCCTGACGGCACCCGATGAAGGTCGCCGCGTTGACGGCGATCGGCCCGGGCGTGCTCTCGGCGAGGGCGACGATCTCCAATATCTCATCCTCTTCGATCCAGTGATGCTTTTCCGCGGCCTCCCGCTCGATCAGCGGGATCATGGCGTAGCCGCCGCCGAACGTGAAGAGCCCGATTTTGAAAAAGGTGGTGAAAAGGGACAACATCTTGCGGAACGTGGACACTTTTTTCTCCTCTTTTCTTGTGATTTTCGCTTTTTATTCTATCACATTTTCCCGAAAAAACCAACTTTTTTATTAAAATAGGAAAATAAAAAGCCGTTTTTCTGTCTGTTTTCACAAAACGCTCTTTACAAACGATCTTTTTTTGGTATAATAAAACTAATAACTTCACAAAAGGAGAGTTTTATGAAGCGCATTCTTTCTTTGATTTTAGTGCTTGCCATGCTTATCTGCGCGTTTGCCCTCGTGGCTTGCGGCGAAGAACCGGCAGAGACGAAGCAGACCGAAACGACCGAAACGATGGAAACGCCCGGCTCGACCGTGTCATCCGAACCGACGGAGACGACGGCTTCCTCCGAGACGACGGCTTCCGAACCGGAAGAAACGACCGAATCCTCAATAGCGGGACGCGTTGTGATTCCCGAAGACCCCACGCTGGACGGGCGATCCAAACACCCCGATTATATGGACGTCAACTTCGGCGGCAAGGAGTTTTCCTTTATCGTCAACTACGGTTGGAGCGGCGGTTGGGACGTCTATGAGATCTGCGCCGAAATGACGGGCGACGATACGATCCTTGACGAGGCGATCGACCTCCGCAACAAGACGGTCGAAAGCCTTTACAACTGCAAGATCACACAACAGCAGTCCAATTACGATTCCAGCATCCATCCTCAGTCGTTCGTGGCGGATGATATGGCTCTCGGCGTGTGCCGCTTCCAGTTTGCCGTATCGCTGTTCCAGAACCACGTCATCAAGAACTTCCGTAATATCGCCGAGATGGACATCAATTTGGGTCACAGTTGGTGGGATCAGGATTACATTGACGCGTTCACGGTCAACGTCGACGGAACCGATGTTTTGCCCTCGCTTTCGGGCAACTTCAATCTGCTCAATTACGACTCCACGATCGCGATCCTCGTCAACCGGAAACTCTACGATCAGCTTCTCGCCACCGGCAAGATCAAGGAAGACGTTTTCCTGGCGGTGCGCGAAGGTCGCTGGACGATGCAGATGCTCTATGAGACGATGCTGGAAGCTTCCACCGACGTCAACGGCGACTCGCAACTGACCTTTGAGGCCGGCGACGTGTTCGG
>JAGHUY010000305.1 GCA_018064545.1 Candidatus Apopatosoma intestinale
TCAAAGCCGGTGAGCCATGCACCGTCATTGGCATTGTCCGGAACAGTAGCACTGGGAACCAGCGTGCCGTCCTGAATGGCCTTGAACAGCGTGTTATACTCAGCAAGGGTGAACTTGGAGAATCTCCAAGAAGACTCAGCAGTCGGCAGACCGGTCGCATTCTCTTTGGCACCGAGGTTCTGAGCGACGTTGGCGAGTTCGCTGTCCCATTTGCCGGCATAGAACTGACCGAGAACCTGCTCAACGGAGTTGGCAAGGCCTTTCGTAGCAGAGGTGATGATCTGGGTGGATTAGCCGGACTGGTCGGTATCAACGCCAACGATCTTGGCATTCGGATACTCGGCAGCAGCGGACTTGACAGACTGGAGCATGGACCCGCCGCAAACGAATACGGCTTCCGTTCCTGCTGCGAACCAGCCGGAAATCTGCGTCTGAAGCTCGGGAGAGCCGGAGAACGCTTCACCGTACTTGTAGGAATACTTGATGGATACGTCTACGCCCAGCTCCTTGGCAGCAGCTTCTGCGCCCTGAACAAAGCCGTAGCCAAAACGGTTGCAGGCAGGGTTCGTACCGCCGCCGCCGGCCGTGAAGCCAAGCTTGGTGTAACCGTCCTTCACAACAGCATAGCCGGCCATGTAGCCGCTCTCCTGCTCCTTGTAAACGATGGCAGTCACGTTGTCAAGACCCATAGCCCAACCGTCAACGAAAATGAATTTGACTTCCGGATTTTCCTTGGCAACCGTGTCAATGGCAGTAGCCTGCAGGTAACCGGGGGTAACGATGACCTTGGCACCGTTGTTGATGGCCTGCTTCATAGCGGCGATACGGTCGTTATCGGACGCATCGGCACCGTTGGCGGGCTGATAGTACTTGTAGCCGATATTGTTCTTTTCGGCATACGCTTTGGCACCCTCATAGGTACCCTGGTTGAAACCCTTGTCCATGAGCTGACCTACGTCGGTCACGATGGCGATTTCATACTCTTTTCCGCAAGAGGTAAGAGCCGCGCAGCAGATGACGATCATAGCGAGCGCAAGGACAGTTGCGAGAATCTTTTTCATAATTTGCCTCCCTTATTTTTATGAGAATTTTGCTGATAACAGTATATCATATTGTTGCTCGGATTTCAAGAAAGAAAATCTTCTTTTTCGTCAAAATAAACCGAAATAACCATTTTCAGCACCCTGCACTATTTTATACAAAAGTGTTTGTGTAAATCGACAAAGCCGGATTCTCCGCTCCCCGATTTTGATCAAAAAAGGTTGAAAAAGAAAACGGTTTCTGCTATGATAAAAGAAAAAAGGGGGCACGGTATGGACACTCTGATCATCGGAATCGCCGGCGGTACCGGCAGTGGCAAGACCACCATCACGCGGAAGATCATGGAGAGGTTTCCCGACCGGGTCAGCGTGGCCTATCACGACAACTATTACAAAGCGCATCCCGAGATGACATACGAAGAACGAGCCGCGCTCAACTACGACCATCCGGATGCCTTTGAGACGGCGCTGATGGTCGAAGACATCAAAAAATTGAAGGCGGGAAAGCGGATCGCAAGCCCGGTTTACGACTATACGGTCCACAACCGGTTCCCGGACCGCACCGCACCCGTTACGCCGAATCCCGTCATCATCGTGGAGGGCATCCTGCTGTTCTGTGAAAAAGAACTGCGCGACCTGTTCGACATCCGTATCTTTGTCGATACCGACGCGGACGTGCGGATTCTGCGCCGCCTCCAACGGGACGTGCGCACCCGCGG
>JAGHUY010000045.1 GCA_018064545.1 Candidatus Apopatosoma intestinale
GTCCGTATCATATAAAAAACTTTTTAAGGAGAAAAACCATGAAAAAACTCACAGCTCTCATCCTCGTTCTTGCCATGGTATGCGCGATTCTCTGTTCTTGCGGTGAACCCGCCGTCAAGGCTCCGTTTGAAGTCGGCAGCGATGCGACCGTCGCCGAAGTGGACGGACATTCCGAGTGGGCCGGCACCGCTACGGCCAACGTCAAGATCGTTGCCGGTGATACCGTTCTGTATTGCGGCAAGGTCACGCTGACCAGCGATTCTCTCTATGCTTCCGAATTCTTCAAGGCAGCCGTAGAAGAGAAAGAACTCTCCCAGGAAGGTCTGGAAGTCGGTTTCGTCACCAGCATCGGCAGTTACGTCAACGACGCCAACACCAACACGTACTGGATGTGGCAGTACAACGGCAACAATCCCACCAACTTCGCCGTGAACGACGTTCACGTCTTTGAAGGCGACTACCTGCTTTACAGTTTCGAAGAAGTATCCTGGTAAGACCTACATACGGCGAAGCCCCGGCGGGGCTTCGCCGCCTTAGCCTGACAGAAGTCATCCGAACCCGGTTTATGGGGCGGATTCTATGGCGATTCTCAAAAAAGTTTTTATTTTCAGGAGTTATTATGAAAAAATTACTATCTGTCATTTTCGCCATCCTCATGATGACGTCGATTCTCTTTTCCGCCGTTTCTTGCGGAGAAAATCCCGCAGGTCCGAATGCCGGTCAGTCTCAGACTTCCGGCGTTGCCGATATTCACGACGGCAAATTCCGCGTTGCGCTTCTCATCAACGGCGACCTCGGCGATATGTCGTTCTGGGACTCGGCAAACGAGGGGATGCTCCGTTTTCAGAAAGACCATCCCGAAGCGGACGTGAAGATCGTCGAAATGGGTTCGAGCGATCCCACGGTCTATGAATCGACGCTGGCCAAGACCGCCGCGGAGGCCTACGACCTCATCATCGTCGGCACCACGGATATGCGTGAGCCTCTTCAAAGACTGGTCAAAAAGGAAAAATACGCCGACCGCCGTTTCGTGATCTTCGATACGGAGATCAAGGACGGCAAAGCGGCAGATTATAAAACGGTCCATTCCATCATGTTCAATCAGAACGAAGGCGGTTATCTCGCCGGCGTTCTGGCATCTCTGATGTCTCTTGACGCCGGTTCGGCCAACACAGCTTTCATCGGCGGCGCACCGAACGACATCATCAACGACTTTGCCAGCGGATTTATGCAGGGTGTACGTGCCGTCAACGCGGAAAGATCGGCCTCGATCGGAGCATTCCACTCGTTCATCGGCGACTTTTCGGACAGCCCCAAGGGCAAATCGCTCGCCGAGACCTATTACAGCGGGAACGACGTTTCCGTCCTCTTTGCGGCGGCCAGCCAAGCGGGGATCGGCTGTGTGGAAGCGGCCACTCTCACCGGCCATACCATCATCGGCGTTGACTCTGACCAGTACGCGTTCTACAAGGATTCCAACCCCGCCAAAGCGGCCGCTATCGTCACGTCGATCGAAAAGCGCGTCGGCGATACGCTGTATGAAGTATGTGAAAAGTTCATGGCCGACACGCTGACCTACGGCGATCTGGAAGTGTTGGGCATCAAGGACGGCAAGATCGGATACGTGGATAACGATAATTTCAAAGCCCTTGTCTCGGAAGCCAACCGCGCCTATCTTGCCGACGTAGCGGCGAAGATCGCTTCCGGCGAACTGAAAATCGAAAGCGGGCTGAAAAGATATACGACGTCGGCTGAGCTGACCGCTCTGTACGATTCGCTCGATCCCACCAAGAAATAACGATGGAAAATTATATTGAGATGATCGGCATCACCAAGGTATATCCGATCGGTGTTGTCGCAAACGATTCGGCCTCACTCTCCGTCCGAAAAGGGGAGATTCACGCCGTCGCGGGCGAAAACGGGGCCGGAAAGAGCACGATCATGAAAGTCTTGTACGGCGCGGAACGCGCCGAGGGCGAGATTTTCCTCGGCGGAAAAAAGGAGGAGATCACATCTCCGAAAGTTGCCAACGCCCTCGGGATCGGTATGGTGTATCAGCATTTTATGCTCGTGAAGGAGTTCCCCGCCTATCAGAATATTTTCTTCGGGATCGAAGAAACCGACCGTTTCGGCGTTTTGAAGAAAAAAGAAATGCTGGAAAAGGCAGAAGAACTGTGCAAAACGTATGATATGCCGATCGACCTTGATGAGCCGTGCGGCAATATGTCCGTGTCAAACGCCCAAAAAGTCGAAATTCTCAAAGTATTGGCCAGGGGGGCCGATATTCTGATCCTCGACGAGCCGACGGCCGTACTGACCCCGCAGGAGACCGAACAGCTCTTCCGCCAGCTTCGTCTGCTCAAAGAAAACGGATATACCGTCATCATCATCACACACAAGTTGAAAGAGATCAAAGAACTCTGCGACCGCATCACGATCATGCGCGCGGGGAAGACGGTCGGCACCTACAACGTCGCCGTTATTTCGGAAGCGGAGATTTCGCGTCTGATGGTGGGGCGCGACGTTGCCACGGAAATCCCCAAAAAAGAATGCCGTGCGGGCGACGTCGTTCTCGAAGTGAAAGGCCTGTCCGTCAAGGGCAAGGGTGAAAAACTCGCCGTCGATCACGTTTCGTTCCGGGCAAGAAAGGGCGAGATTCTCTGTATGGCCGGTGTGGAAGGCAACGGTCAACGTGAAGTCGTTTCGGCGATCACGGGTCTTTCGTCCGCCTATTCCGGCGACGTCCTGTTTGAGGGGAAGCCCATCAAAAAACAGCGCATCAAAGCCATCCGGAACCGCGGCCTCGTCCACATTCCGGAAGACCGGTTGAAAACGGGTTGCGACGCGGGATCGTCGATCCGCGACAATCTCATCTCTCTCGATTACGATAAAAACTCGGTTTTCGGCTTCATAAACTATAAGAAACTCAACGCCCGCAGTCTTGAACAGATGAGGGCTTACGAGGTCAAAGGCAGTCTTCATCACAAGATGGCCATGCTCTCCGGCGGCAATATGCAAAAAGTGATCGTCGCAAGAGAACTGGAAAACGATCCCGTATTGGTCGTGGCGGATCAGCCCACGCGGGGCGTGGACATCGGCGCCATCGAGGCCATTCACAAAAAACTCGTCGAAATCCGCGACGAGGGAAAAGCCGTGATCTTGATCTCCGCCGATCTTTCGGAAGTGTTCCGTCTTTCCGACCGGATCATCGTGTTCCACGAGGGAAAAATCACGGCGGAGATCAGTGACGTTTCCTCCGTTGACGAAATCAGACTCGGTCGGTATATGCTCGGATTGGAAACCATGGAGGCAAACGACGATGAAACGTAAAATGCTTGCTTTTTTTGCCTCATTTTTAAACACGACAGCGACGTTTTTCCGAAAAAAAGAGACGAAAGACGTCATTTGGGAAACGATCAGAACGCTTGCCATGCTTCTCTTTTCGCTTCTCTGCGCGGTCGTCGTCATCGCTTTGGCATCGCGGGACGATCCCGGTGCCGTCAAGGTATTCCTCACCGCCCCATTTGAAGACGGATACACCGTCAGCCGTATCCTGACCGAATCCATCCCGCTCATGTTCACCGGTTCCGCCGTCTGTCTGATGTCCCGAGCCGGGCAGTTCAATATGTTCGTGGAGGGCGGTTTCTTTGTCGGCGCATTCGTGTCGGCGGTACTGGCACCCGAACTTTGCACGGGAACTTCGTCGTTCTTAGTCCCCGTTCTTTGCATCCTCGCAGGAACGGTCGCGGCGGCGGCGCTCGGCTATATTCCCGCCAAGCTCAAATCGGGTCTCGGCATCGATGAATTCGTATCTTCTCTCATGATGAACTACATCGTCCTTTGGGTGGTTCTCTACCTTCTGAACAACGTCTGGGGCGATCCCGAAGTCACCAATGCCACCAAATATCTGGAAGACTTTGCCAAACTTCCCTTCTTGAGCCGTGACAACGAGCTGTCTTCCGGCTTTATCATGGCCGTCGCCGTTGCCGTTCTCTGTGCGCTTTTCCTCTTCAAAACGAAGTGGGGCTATGAGATCCGTCTGACGGGAAACAACCGGGAATTTGCCTCGTATTCCGGGATCCGTACCGACCGGGTAGTCGTATACAGCCAACTCATCGGCTCCGGCCTCGCCGGATTCGGCGGCGGTGTGTATCTGCTCGGCAACTATTACCGCTTTACGTGGAAAACGCTCCCGAACTACGGGTTTGACGGCTTCGTCATCGCCATCATGGCGAGAAACAGCCCGATCCTCGTTCCGTTTGCGTCTCTGTTCCTCGCGTATCTGCGCGTCGGTGCCCAGCAGATGTCTCTCTATACCAATGTTCAGCACGAAGTCATCTATATTATTCAAGGCATTATCATCATCCTCTTCGGCGCCAAGTTCCTTATGGATATGTCCGTCAAGAAAAAGAGGGGGAAGGAGATGACGGTATGATCGGATTTGTCTTTTCGGAAGAGTTTCTGCAAAGATCGGTGGTCTTTGCTCTCCCGATCCTGTTTGCCGCTTTTGCGGCACTCATCTCCAACCGGGCGGGTATCGTCAACATCAATATAGAGGGAAGTATGTCGGTGGCCGCCGTCTGCGGAACGCTGGCCGGTCACTTTTCGGGAAGCTGGATTCTGGGGCTGATCGTCGCGATGCTCGTCGGCGTCGGAATGTCTATGCTGCTAGCCGGAGCGGCCCTCGTTCTGAGAACGGACAGTTTTCTTTCGGGAATCGCGCTCAATACGCTGGCCACGGGTCTCAGCGTGTACATTCTCTACGCGGTTCTCGGGGTCAAGGGCGATTCGTCCTCGGCTCCCACTGCGGCCATACCGAATATCTCCATCCCCATCCTTCGTGATATTCCGGTCATCGGGAAACTGCTTTTTGACCAGAGTCTGCTTTTTTACGTCGCGATCCTCTGTACCGTTTTTCTCGTGTTTTTGCTGAATCGCACGAAACTCGGCACGGAGATTCGCGCGGTGGGCCATAACCCCGCCGCCGCGGAGAGCGTCGGCATCAATCCGAGAGTCGTCAAGACGAAAGCCCTGATCCTTTGCGGCGTTTTCTCCGGTCTCGGCGGCGCATTCTTATCCATGAGTTATCTCATGTATTTCTCGGCGGGCATGGTGGCCGGACGCGGATTCATCGGCATTGCCGCAGAAGCCATGGGCGTCGGAAATCCGGTTCTCACCGCGCTGTTTTCGTTCCTGTTCGGGGCAGTCACCTACTTCTCGGTGGGGGCACAGACCGTGCTCTCTTTCCCGTATCAGATTCTCAATACCCTTCCCTATATCATGACGCTGATCGCCTTGATCATCTATGCCGTCATCCAAAAAAATAAACAGTCAAAGAAGTAATTGTGCTATGAATAAAGCTTGTAAATACGAATGCGAAACCATGCAAAACTCGGTACCCGTCATCCTGGAAGAGGAAGAACAGGGCTGGGACGACTGCAACGACTCAGGAAACGAGGATAACCGTCAGAATACGCTGTTCTGGCACAGCAACGTTCCCGGATCGGGCGCAACGGAACACGTCATCGTCGCGGCGATGCAGGATATGGAAAACATGGGGTACGACGTTTCCGAGGCGGAAAAGTATATCGAAGCCGGCGAGACAGCTTTTGAAAACAAGGATTATGCCGAACTGGCCCGGCTGACCGCGAAGGTTTTTTATCTTCTCAATACCGCTCCGAAAATCCCGTCTCATCCGCATTGGCGTTATACCCAGTACGAAGATTTCTCGCAGTATGAAAAAGCCGTGGCTCTTCCGGTATACGAATATGACACGAAAGACCGCTCTTACTACGACCGCACCTATTGCGGTTGGATCGCTCAGATTTGCGGCGGTGCGCTCGGAACGGCCATCGAAGGCTATACGGGAAGCGCGATAAAAAAAGCCTTTGGCGACGTGAAAACCTACGTGAGAAAACCGAACACCTACAACGACGACATCACCTATGAACTCTGTTTTCTCGAAGCACTCAAAAAGAGCGGTCGGAACATCACGTCCGCTGATATTGCGGAAGAGTGGGCGGCTCTGATCCCGTGCGGCTGGTCGGCCGAGGACAGGGCGCTAAGGAATCTCAAACTCGGCATCTTCCCGCCGGAAAGCGGGAAACTGAACAATCCGTACCGGGAATGGATCGGCGCCCAGATGCGGGGCACCGTCTGCGGCATGGTCGCCCCCGGAGATGTGAGACGCGCCGCGTATTACGCCTTTATCGACGGGCAGGTGTCTCACCACAACAACGGCGTTCTCGGAGAAGTGTTCAACGCGATCCTCGCGTCTCTCGCCTACGTAAAATCAGACGTCCGTGAGATTCTGCGAGAGGCGGTTTCGCTGATCCCAAGCGACAGCGAATACTATTCGGTGATCCGATTTGCGCTGGATCGGTGCGACGGATCGGCATCCTGGGAAGACGCGTGGGCCGCGTGCGAAAAGAAATACGGCATTTACAACTGGATCCATGCGTATCCGAACGCGGCGGCAGAAGTGGTCGCGCTGTATTTCGGAAACGGCGATTTTGATAAAACGATGAACATCTCGGCGATGGAGGGCTTCGACGTTGACTGCAACGCCGCCCAGATCGCAACGGTCGTCGCCGTGGCTTCCGGGAAACCCGTCGGGGCGGAATGGTCGGCCCCCATCGGCGATAACCTCATTACTTATATGAGAAAGATCAATAATATTTCGATCCGGGAGTTGTCGAGAGAAACTGTGGAATTGGGCAATCTGTGACCTGTTCCCATGATGACAGGATCCCGCATAGTCTAACAGGAGTATGCTAAACAAGGAAAACGGCATGACCGAAGTTTTGGTCATGCCGTTTTGTCATGCAATCATGGCATCCGCCATGCTATCCTGTTCGTTCTTATTTCCGAAAACCGTCATACACCTTTTCCAGATGTTTTCCGATATGGTTTTCGAGCGCGTCGGCATAGTCGCCCGCATGCTCACGCCACACGGAATAGAGTCTGTCCTTATAGACGAACTTTCCGGTTTCGTCCTTTTCATTCAAAATGAGGCCGTACGTGATATGGATGAGCTGGCGCGCGTCATTGTTGTCAAAAAGATTCGGCAGTTCTTCATCGGAAAGCGTATCGAGCGACGGAATAGCCGCCAGATTTGTCGTGACGTGATAATATTTGCGTGCCTCGGCAAAAGCGTATCCGAGGGCGTACCCATGAACCTCGCGGTAGAGCGACGGAGCGCGTTTTGCCACGATCTTCATGGCTTCCAGCCAGTTGGTTCCGGCCGTTTTGAGGTGGAAATTGCCGTCTGTATATTGGCCCACGGCGGGGAATACGGAGAATTTATCGGAGCCCGAATGCACGCTGATCTTGTAGCCGAAATGCCGGGCGATCGCGGCATGGACTTTGAAATCTTTTTCAAACTGCGAAAGGTCGCCGATGTAGTCGATGCCTTTCTGAAATTCACCGCAGAAGCGCGGTGCCACGGTCGCGGGTCTGACCCCGCGGGAGATCAGCTCGTTTGCCACGTAGAAATGCTGGGCGGGTTCGGTCGGTGTGGCCGTCTCGTCAATGGAAATCTCAAAATCGAGTGCGTCTTCTTTTCCCGCAAAGAACTGTGTGTAAATCCCGGCGGCAAAATCGATCGCCTCGTTATAGACAAGACACATCCGCGCAAACGACATTTTGTCAAACGCGACGGTTTCCCCGTCCACGTCAAACGACTTCCCGACATATTTTTCTTCCAGCGCGGGGTTTCCGATATACTCGGAAAGCACTTCTTCATCCGTCATGGTCTCCACACCGTTCCGGATATGTTCGCTGCAATCGAGCGTGATCATGGTATATCCGCACGAAATCGCGTATTCGACCTCGGCGGGCGTTTTGAGGTGGTCGCCGTCGGCACCGAACCCCTTGGTAAAGTTCTCCTTGAACACCGCAAAGCTCACGCAGTCGAGAACGTCCTCAAATGTGCGGTTTGTGAGCGTCAACTCGCGGATGGATTGTTGCGCGAGAATCGGGTAGGCATCATATTTTTCAAAGACCCGTATATGCCCCGACGTGGCAATGCCCAGACGGTCGCCAACGCCGACCGTGCGCGGCTTTTTCAGCACGGAGACCGGAGCCGTAAAGGGGAACAGGGCGCGTAAAACCTTTGCGTTTTCATGGTTCTGCTCGGCGAGAGTCCACTGTTTTCCGCCGGCCGAAAACGGCTCGCCGGAAAAACTGAGTGCCTTTTCGGCGACAATAACGTCTCTTTCCCCGACATCGGCAACAAAAACGGAAAGTCCGTCTTTCTGATGGAGCGATTTTTCATAGATGCCATACTGTTTCGTGCTGTCCGGTGACAACCCGCCGCCGATAAAGGAGATGATATTCTGGGATATTACCATAGTGTGCCTCCGTTTTGGTTTATCAATATCTGAAAGTGTTCGTGGGCCGAATCGCCCGCACGATTCCGATCGTGTTATTTTGACCGGCCGATCGTCTCAATGACGTTTTCGGTCTCCTTGTCAAACAGATAGATGCTCTGATAGGGTACGGTAAAACGGATCTGCGCGTCTGTTTCGGGCGTTTCATGCGGATCTGTTTTGAGGATCGACTTGATGCCGCCGATATCAACGTAGACATTCGTGTTGTCTCCGAGGAGTTCTGTCAGTTCCACGTCGCAGGTCATCACAAAGCCATTCTCTTCATGCGCGCCGAG
>JAGHUY010000094.1 GCA_018064545.1 Candidatus Apopatosoma intestinale
TCGTATTTGTAATGAACGACGCGGTCAATGACGCAGACCTTTTGTTTTCCCATCTCTGCGGTCAGCCCGCCGACAACGCCGAAATTGACGATCCGTTCCGCGCCGCACGCGGTGATCAGATATTGAACGCCGGAAGCGGCGGCGATTTCACCCATGCCGGTTCGGAGGATAAAAATGTCCGTGTCGTTCTTTTCCGTCCGGTAAAGCTGAAATCCGGCCGGGCAGGGCAGAGGGGTGATGTCCCCGTAATAGGCGAAGATCGAGTCGGTCTCGATAGCGACGATCAGTCCAATTTTCATATAAAGTCCTTCTTTTTTGTTTTTTCTCTTCTATTCTATCAAACGGAGCCGTTTTTGTAAAGACTGTTTTCAGCCGGTTCCGCAGGATTCTCCCCGTGAACAGACAGAATTTCTTTCCACTTCTCCGTCAGCCGGTCGAGTGGCCACGCCGCATTGGCGGGGCTGGTGGACGGCAAACAGACGGCAGGACGGTGAATGAGCGGTTCGGTATAGCGTCTGTAATATGTCTCGGCGGTTTTTCCGTTGACGAAAATCTGTCGGATGGGCGCTGACGAGAGAATCGCCGAAAGATCGTTCGGCGTGACGTTCCGGATGGTGCTGTCGGCGCTTCCTTCGATCTCGCAGGAGGCGATCACGTCCCAAAGCGCGATGCGGTGTACCCGCAGAAACGTTTTCTTGCCTTCCGTCGTCTGCGGAACGGGGCAGCCGTAAAGGGACGCGAGAACACGCCAGAATCGGTTCTGCGGGTGTCCGTAGAAAAAGCGGATTTCCCGGGAACGGACAGACGGAAAACTGCCGAGGATCAAAATTTCGGATTTTTCGTCATAGACGGGCGGGATCGGATGAACGGTCATGGCGGCTCCTTTCGATATTTTCTGCTTTTACCATATCACGTTTTTTCGTTTTTTGCAAGAAAAAGCCGATCAAAAGACCGGCTTTTTTCTCTTATTTGACCAACTGCCCGGGCAGTTTCAACTTGACTTTCGGCGGAAATTGTCTGTCAAATTCCTCCGCCTCGTCAGGATCGACGAGGTATCCGGCCGGTGTCGCATAGACGCCGGTGATCCCGTCAAGATAGCCGGGAATCAACTCGCGGCAGAGAAAGAAAGAGGCGTCGGCTCCCTCCGGCAATCCGTGATAGCGGATTCCGAAGTCGGAAGCATAGGTAAAACCGCTTTTCCCGTAGAACGCGATGTTCCCCTCAAAGCAGAGTGCTCCGGCACCTGCTTCGCGAGCCTTTTCCAGAGAAAAGTCCAGCAGCATTTTGCCGTACCCTTTCCGCTTCCATTCCGGAGCGATGCAGATCGGCCCCATGGTCATGATCGGGATTTCCCGGCCGTCGTCGGCGCGGATCACCGTTCGCAGAAACATATTCTGCCCGATGATCTTCCCGTCTTTTTCCATGACAAAGTCAAGTTCCGGTACAAAATCGGGGTCACTTCGCAGGCAGTGGAGAACGTACGGTTCCAGACATCCCGGCCGGTATACGTTCCAGCAAGATTCCCGGACGAGGTTTTCCACTTCCCGATATTCGCTTTCTTTTTCGTGGCGGATGGTCATGTCATTTTGTCTCATTGTTTACCCTCCTGAGGATTGTTGACGTCAATGCCGGGAGTTTTGTCGGAAGAAGAATTGGCAAAACCTCCCAGTCAGCCAACAATCTCCCATGCGCCAAATTTCTTCAAAAAGCACTCCTGAAAAAATAAAATTTCCGGCAGTTGCCTGCCGGAAACAGTATATCATATTTCAAACCGTTTTAC
>JAGHUY010000148.1 GCA_018064545.1 Candidatus Apopatosoma intestinale
GTCCGCGCGCAGAATTATTCTTCATAGAGTACTCCTTAGTTTTGTTTTGGGTGAGGATGGTTACGAACTCACCGGCCTCCGAAAAAGAAGCCATGCTTATCATAGCACGCCCGCCGCCGTTTTTCAACAGGAAAATGAAAAAAAGGAATAATCTTCTTTTCTTCATAATAAGATATTGATTTGTTCATAATTACTGAGTACAATAAAACCGAAATCATGTATGGGAGGGCAAAATGCTGACACTCAAAAATATCGTAAAGAACTATGCGGCGGGTACGGAGACTGTGCAGGCTTTAAAAGGTCTCGATCTTTCGTTCCGCGAGCATGAGTTTGTCTGCGTTCTCGGACCGTCCGGATGCGGAAAAACCACACTGCTCAACATTATCGGAGGTCTGGATCAGTATTCGGACGGCGATCTCTCCATTAACGGCCGTTCCACCAAGGACTATAAAGACCGGGATTGGGACGCCTACCGCAACCATTCCATCGGCTTTGTCTTCCAGAGTTATAATCTGATCCCACATCAGACGGTACTCGCCAACGTGGAACTCGCGTTGACGCTTTCCGGCGTATCGGGAAAGGAACGCAAAGAACGCGCGAAAAAAGCCCTCGCAGAGGTCGGACTTTCCGACCAACTGAAAAAGAAACCAGCCGAGATGTCCGGCGGTCAGATGCAGCGCGTGGCCATCGCCCGTGCCCTTGTCAACGATCCCGATATTATTCTGGCCGATGAACCGACCGGCGCGCTGGACACCGAAACGAGCGTTCAGGTCATGGAAATATTAAAACGCATCTCCAAAGATAAACTGATCATCACGGTCACCCATAATCCGGATTTGGCCGACCGCTATGCCACACGGATCGTGCGGATGCTGGACGGCAAGATCATCGGGGACTCGAACCCGCTCACGGCGGAGGAAACGGCGGCTTTGACGGAAAAAGACGCGCAGGCACTGAGACAGCGAAAGAAAAAGATCAAACTGCCCTCCATGTCTTTTGCGACCTCTTTCTCCCTCTCCCTCAAAAACCTGTTCACGAAGAAACGCCGCACGGCATTGACGTCGTTTGCCGGCAGTATCGGCATCATCGGCATCGCGCTGATTTATGCCGCCTCCCAGGGAATGACCACTTATATCAACACGGTACAGGAGGACACCCTGTCGTCCTATCCGCTCACCATCGAGTCCACGACGGTCGATTTTTCTTCGCTGATGCAGAGCATGATCGGGGCGGCCGAATCGCAGAAAGCGCATGAAAAAGACGCCGTCTACTCCAAAGAAGCCCTGTACGATCTGATCAACGCCGTCAACAATATGGACGCGACCGAAAACGATCTGAAAGCTTTCAAAACCCATATCGAATCGGAACGCGCCAAAGAAGACAGCGTCCTCGGTAACGCGCTGAGCGGCGTCAAATACTCCTATCCGCTGAATCTGCTTGTCTATACCAAGAATATCGACGGCGAGATCATCGCATCCGATTCCACAAAACTGATGCGCGATATGATGGCGGAATTTTGGGGCCGGAGCGCCTCCGTTTCCGCATCCGCCCCATCCGGCGGGGTTTCGGCGGGTTCTTCGACCATCTCTTCCCTCTTCTCCTCGTCCGGCACTTCCTATTCCACCATGTGGCAGGAAATGCTGGCCGGCGATAACGGAAGACCGATCAGCCCTCTGCTCGAAAAGCAGTACGACCTCGTGTACGGCACGTGGCCGAACGCCTACGACGAGATCATTCTCGTGCTTGACGAAAATAACGAACTTGACGATATGACGCTCTATGCGCTCGGACTCGTCCCGCGAGACCGCATTGAAAGCATCATGCAGGCGTCCCTTGACGGCACCGAGATCGACACGAACAGTCAAAGTTGGAGTTATGAGGACATCTGCTCGACGGATTTCCGCGTGGTGCTGAATTCGTCCTGTTTCAGTTACGACGAAGCCACCGGCACGTACAAAGACCTGCGGGAGACCGAAGCAGGATTAAAATACCTGTATGCCAACGCTTTGAAACTGAAAGTCACCGGTATCGTCCGTCCGAGTGAGGACGCCGTTTCCGGCATGCTGACCGGCTCCATCGGCTACACCGAGGCACTGACACACTACGTGATCACCTCTTCCGAAAACGCGGCCGCTGTGATCGCACAGAAAGCCGATCCGACGCTGGATATTTTCACGAATCTCCCCTTCCGCTCTACCGCCGGTTCTCTGACGAACAAAGAGAAAGAGGCGGAAATGATCGCCCGCTTCGAAGCGTTTTCCACAAAGGAAAAAGCCGAAGCCTTCGTCGCACTGATGAGCATTCCCACAGCGGAGCAGGTCCAGGCGATGCTGGATCCGATCCTCGGGAATATGACCAGAGAAGATATGGAAAACGGGCTGAAAAATGCGATTTCCGAGCAGATGAGCATCGGCGAAGATCAGATCAACGCCTATCTCGCCTCGATGAGCGACGACGATCTGCGGGAAATGATCGCGGGTGCCCTTACCGAGCAGGTCAAGGAGAATTACAAAAAGCAAGTGGAAAGCCGCATGAAAGGGATGAGCGAAGACGCTCTGGCCGCCATGCTTGACAAATACCTTGACCCGTCCTCGTCTCTCGGCAGATTCACATCCGAACAGTTCGGCGAGTATTATGATGCGACCGTTGCTTTTTCTTCCTCCACCTATGAGGACAACATGAAGAAACTCGGCAATCTCGACGAGGACACCCCGTCGTCCATCCATCTGTATGCCGCGACCTTTGAAAGCAAGGACGACATCAAAGACGCAATCTCCGCCTATAATGAGACGGTTTCCGATACGAAACAGATCCACTATACGGATTACGTCGGCATCATCATGTCTTCCGTCACCACGATCATCAACGCCATCAGCTACGTTCTGATCGGCTTTGTGGCCGTTTCCCTGATCGTATCGTCTATCATGATCGGCGTCATCACGCTGATCTCCGTGCAGGAGCGCACCAAGGAGATCGGTATTCTGCGGGCCATCGGTGCGTCTAAAAAGAACGTCTCCGGTCTGTTCAACGCCGAAACCGTCATCATCGGCTTTTCGTCGGGACTTCTCGGCGTGCTGATCACCTACGCCGTCTGCATCCCGCTCAATCTTTTGCTCCACCACCTTACCGGGATTTCGAATCTCAGTGCCTATCTGCCCGTAGAAGTCGCGGCGATTCTGGTGCTCATCAGCGTTCTTCTGACGCTGATTTCCGGCATCATCCCGTCGCGCAGTGCGGCCAAGAAAGATCCTGTTGTCGCTTTGAGAACAGAATAAATCCAACAAAAGGACGTCGGCAAAAACTTGCTTTTTTGCCGACGTTTTGTTATAATTAGGATGAAACAAAAATTCGGAGGGTATCATGGACGAAAAAAAGACAGCGGCCGTCGAGCACAGCGTCATCATGGGAGAAAGTACGAAAAAGCCGTTTCCGCGGACGACGAATCCGGGCGCACAATGGTTTTTTGAGCCGGTCAAACTCGGCTTATTCATTCATTTCGGTATTTCTACGGCGGGGGACGATCTGGATATTTCATGGAGTATGATGGACAATCCCGACCGTTACGGCCGAAACGGGCAAACGACGCCGACCGCGTATTGGAAACTCGCCGAGCAGTTCAATCCCACGGCTTTTCATCCCGAAGACTGGCTTTCCGCCGCCAAAGAAGCCGGTTTTACCTATGCGGTCTTCACCTGCCGCCACCATGACGGCTTTGCCATGTGGCCGTCGGACGCCGGGGATTTTTCAACCAGAAATTATCTGGGCGGACGCGATCTGGTCGGCGAGTACGTCGCCGCCTGCCGCAAAGTCGGGCTGAAAGTCGGCCTTTACTATTCCCCGCCCGACTGGCGCTTTAACCAAAAATATATGTCCTTTATGATCGGTTCACACTCGGAAAAATATCCCGACCGTCCGTATAAGGACGTCGACCACCGCGTGATTGACGCGATTCCGCCGATGCCGGAAGACCACAAGACGGCGTATTTTGATTACGTCAACGCGCAGGTGCGGGAATTGCTGACGCGGTACGGCAGGATCGACCTGCTGTGGTTTGACGGAACGACGAAAGACACCGACCGCGCGATTTCGATCGAAGAAATCCGCGCTCTGCAACCCCAAATCGTGGTCAACGACCGGCTGTGGGGCTTCGGAAACGGGGATTACTGCTCCGAATACGAGTGCCGACTCCCGGAAAAGAAGCCGGAATATCCGGCGTGGGAGACGTGTCACAGCTGGCACGTCGGCGGCGGCTGGTCTTACGTCATCAACGCCGACAAATACCGCCCGCTCTCCGACACGATGCACAAATACGAAGTCTGCCGTCGGTTCGGCGGCAATCTCTTACTCAACATCGCACCGCGGGCTGACGGCAGTGTTCCTGATGCCTACTACGCAAGCGTAAAGGAGTTCGGAGACGAACTTCGGAAACTCAAATAAGCTTCTTCACCTTTTCAAGCTCTGCCGCAAGGCGGAGCTTGTTTGCTTCTTCCATGGGGGCCAGCGGCAAGCGATAGCCGCCCACGTCGTTTCCGAGCAGATTCATCGCCGCCTTGACCGGGATGGGATTCGTCTCGCAGAACAGGGCTTCGATCAACGGGAGAAAGAGTTTCTGCCGTTTCGAAGCCTCGGCAAAATCACCCCCGGCCGCCAAGTCCGTCATCGCCTTGACCTCCCTCGGAAACAGATTGGCGAGCACGGAGATCACGCCACACGCGCCCATGCTCATCATGGGAACGGTCAGATCGTCATTTCCCGAGAACAGGCAGAAATCCCCGTCGGCAAGCAGACTGGCTTTCATAAAATATCCCATGTCGCCGCTCGCCTCTTTCATCCCGACGATGTTACGGTGTTCTTTCAGTTTTTGAAGAACCCCGATCGGGATCCGGCATCCTGTTCTTCCGGGGACATGATATAGGATAATCGGAATGTGAACGGCGTCGGCCACGGTGCGGAAATGCGCCGTCAGTCCCGCATCGTTCGTCTTATTATAATACGGCGTCAGCACAAGCAGACCGTCCGCCCCGAGCCGCTCGGCGCGTTTCGCTTTTTCCGCGGCGACTCTCGTATGATTGGAACTGCATCCGACGATCAACTTCATTTTCCCTTTATGTTCCCTTGTCACACAGATCATTTTTTCCGCTTCCGCGTCCGACACCGTCGGACTTTCTCCCGTCGTGCCGAGCAGAACGACACCGTCCGTTCCGCTTTTTTCCTGAAACGCAAGCAATTCCTCCAATTTCAGATAATTCACGTTGCCGTCGGCATCAAACGGCGTGACGAGTGCTACATAAGAACCCGAAAACATAAAAATCACCTCTCCGTCATTCTATGCCGGGAGGTGATTTTGGTTTTTATTCTGCCATAACCGGGGCCGTTTTGATCAGCGCGTCGGCCGGAGCCGGTTTCCCGAGTGTCATCAGCCACAGGGCATCGGCACGGAGCCCCAGTTCGTAGGCCTCGTCAATGCCAAGCCCCAGATAATCCGCCGATTTCGTGATGATGGGAAGATCGGAGCATCTGCTGATTTCATGAAGAAGCCGCCGTCCCGTCGCATTGGCCGCAAGCACACGGGTATAGGAAACTTCACCCACGTCTTTCCGGCCGACCTGTAAAAAGGCAAACAACGCGGCACGGTATAGCCGCGAAAACGAATACGTCTTGGTTTTGGCTTCCTCAAAAAAAGAAGTTAAGTCCGTAGCCCCCACGGCAGAGGAGCACAGGCGGTCGAAAATCTCCGCATTTCCCTCCGGGCAGTCCCCCCATGCATCCGAACGGTGCGTGCGGAAGTAGGAGACATAGGGCAAAAACAGAGCGTCAAAGGATGATATTGTTCCGTTTTCCATCGCTTCCCGCAGGGCTTTCCGGCTTTCCTCCGGCAGTTCTGCCGGAATAACGCCGGTTTGGAGACTTTCTCTCACACCGGAAGCAGATAAAAAGCCCTCTCCATCCGTTTCGTTATATCCGTTTCCGATCCGTCGGATGGGCTCGGGCGTGATCCGGCTTTTCCGTGCCGCAAGTTCTCTCATATAGGCAAGGCCGAGAATGTCGTTGGAGCCGAAATCGGCCGCATCCTCTCCGTACAGACGGCGAACCGTGTCAAAAAACAGGTTGCCCGAAGCGAGCGTCCGGTTTTCCTTTGCCGACGCCTGCAGAGCCGTCCGGAAATCCTCCGAATTCAGTCGTTCGGCCGTCCGGGAAAGAAGAGAGGCGTCGCCGGATTCGCTTCCGAACGACAGCGCGTCGACCACCCCGAGCCGTTCCGTAAGCCCAATGCCGCCGCGGGCAAAAACCTCGGCACCGCCGGAGCAGAACGGAAACGGCAGTTCCAGCACCAGATCAGCTCCGTTCAAGACAGCGACGCGGGCGCGCTCATATTTGGAAATCACGGCAGGCGTTCCCCGCTCGGTGAAACTGCCGCTCATGACCGCGATAACGGCATCAGCCGTCTCTCTCGTTCGGCGCAGATGATAGGTATGGCCGGCGTGAAACGGATTGTATTCGCAGATGACCGCACTCGTCTTCATAAAAAATCTCCCTTTTTCCGCTTTTACTATTGCAATCGGAAAACTCTTCCTGTATAATAGTATACCGGAATGAAAAATAAAATCAAGTCCGAACGGAGGTCATATTCATTATGTATGTATTAGTAGTCAACGCAGGAAGTTCCTCTCTGAAATATCAGCTTTTTGATACCCAGACCGGAAACGTTCTCGGAAAAGGGATTTGCGAAAGAATCGGCATTGACGGAGTGCTGGAACACAAACTGCCCGACGGCACCAAGATCAAAAAAGAGATTCCCATGGCAACCCATTCCGACGCGACCAAGATCGTCGTCGAAACGCTGACCGATCCCGAGATCGGTTGCATCAAAGATATGAGCCAGATCGAAGCCGTCGGCCACCGCGTGGTACACGGCGGTCCGTACTTCTTTGAAAGCACACTCATCACGTCCGATGTTCTGAAAAAACTCGAACTCTGCTACGATTTCGCTCCCCTGCACACCGGCGCTCATCTGATGGGCATCAAGGGTTGCACGGACGTGATGCCGAACGTGCCGCAGGTTCTTGTGTTCGATACCGCTTTCCATACGACCATTCCGGACTATGCCAATACCTACCCGATTCCTCACGAAATGACGGAAAAGTATCAGATCCGCCGTTACGGCGCACACGGCACGTCTCACCGTTTCGTCTCCATTGAGATGGCCACGCTTTTGAACAAGCCGGTTGAGGAGACCAGGATCGTCACCTGCCACATCGGCAACGGTGCTTCGATCTCTGCGGTCAAGGGCGGCAAGTGCATTGATACCACCATGGGCTTCACGCCTCTCGACGGAGTGGAAATGGGCACCCGTTGCGGTTCTATCGACCCCTCCATCGTCACCTATCTGATGAAAAAAGAGGGCTTTACTCCCGACGAGATGGCCACCTTTATGAACAAGAAGTGCGGATTCCTCGGCGTTTCCGGTCAGTTCTCCGACAGCCGTGACATTGAAGAAGGCATCAAGAACGGCAACAAGAGATGTCTGCTCGCCGCTTCCATTCTGGCCTATCAGGTCAAGAAGTACATCGGCGCGTTTGCCGCCGCCATGGACGGTCTGGACGCCGTCGTCTTCACGGCCGGTATGGGTGAGAACAACCCCGAACTCCGTGAACGTGCTTGCCGCAACATGGATTACTTCGGCATTGAGATCGACTATGAACTGAACGCCAAGACATGGCGTCAGCCCAACATCGTCGAACTCTCCACTCCTGCTTCCAAGGTCAAAGTTTACGTGATTCCGACCAACGAGGAATACATGATCGCTAAGGATACGGAAGAGATTGTCTCTAAACTGAAATAAGAAAAGGCGGGACTTGCGAAATCAACGCAAGTCCCTGTTTTTTCCCCAAAAGGGGCGGTAAAAAAAGAAAGCGGAAAAGATTCGTTCTTTTTCGCTTTTTTCTCTTGATATTTTCAAGAACAATGATATAATAC
>JAGHUY010000072.1 GCA_018064545.1 Candidatus Apopatosoma intestinale
GGGATTGCGGTTTCGGAAAAGGTGAGAAAGCAGATTACCGATACCAATCCCGCGTATTACGAATATGATATTCTCGGAGCGCTCAAGAGCAACCTCGTCGAGAAATTCTACGTGGATGCCTATGCCGAATGCCCGGATATTTACGAACTGGAAAAAGTGGCGGACGATGCCGGCGCGATCCTCGCGTACGCCTATCTCGGTGACGTGGGCGATTCCGTGACGGGCGATAAGAAAGCCCAGAAGTTCGAGGATGACTACCTCGACGGGCTGTTCCGGGAACTGGCACGCATCGGCTTCCGCGCGGTGACGTATATGCCGAGCCGCAATACCGAAGATCAACTTCGCCGCATCATGGAACTGTGCGAAAAATACCGTCTGTTCCAGATCAGCGGCGAGGATATCAACTCTCCGCGCCAGTCATTCCTCTGCCAGGCGATGCAAAAGGATATGTTCCGCCATCTCTCCGACGCGGCTTACGCGCTGATTGGTCACGAGAGGGCGGCCACCGAGGAGCTCTCCGCGGCCATGTTCTCCCGCGAGACGAGAAAGGCGTATCCCGACCTTGACGATCGGGTGGCGTATTTCGCGGAACAAGTAAAATAGTGCCTGAAAAATGACGGACTGCCCTGACACGCTTTTCTCGGCAGTCCGTGCTTACTTTGAAAGGGTTTTTACAATGAAAAGTGTTTTGATCACCGGGGCTTCCCGGGGAATCGGTGCCGCCTGCGCGCGCCGTTTTGCCGACGCCGGATGGAACGTGCTGGCGGGCTACTGCTCTCACGCCGAACGAGCCGGAGAACTGGCAGAGAAAGCGGGTACTTCCGGCGGCCGGATCGTTCCGTTTTTCTGCGACGTGCGCGAACCGGCGTCCATCCGTCGCTTTGTCGCCAAAGCGATCTATGAATTCGGAGGGATCGACGCCGCTATTCTGAATGCCGGCGTCTCTCGCGACGTCCCGCTTTTCTCCGAAACGGAAGAGGGGTTTGACGGGGTGATGGCTGTCAATGCCAAAGGCGTCTATTTTTCGGCACAGGCCGCCGCAAAAGAGATGACGGCGGGGGGAAGCATCGTCACGGTTTCCTCCATGTGGGGTGTGGCCGGTGCGGCGGGAGAAAGTGCCTATTCCGCGTCCAAAGCGGCCGTTATCGGCATGACAAAGGCGTTTGCTGGGGAACTTGCCACCGCTCATATCCGCGTCAACGCGATTGCGCCCGGCGTCATCGATACCGAGATGAACGCGTGTTACGGCAGGGAAGCGATGGACGATCTGAAAGCCCGTACACCGCTCGGCCGTCTGGGCACGCCGGAGGACGTGGCGTCGCTCGCGTTTTTCCTCTGTTCAGAGGAAGCATCGTTTATCACCGGTCAGATCATCGGCTGTGACGGCGGATTTTTGCTATGATTTCTATTGCATAAAAAGGAGATAACACTGTGAATGTCTATCATTCCGTGGAAGAACTGATCGGCCATACGCCGCTTCTCGAACTGGCGAAATGGAAAAAGGCCGAGGGCTTTTCCGCTGTGCTCTTTGCCAAACTGGAATCGTTCAATCCGGCGGGAAGCGCCAAGGACCGCGTGGCGGCGGAGATGATCGCCGATGCCGAACGGAGCGGAAAACTGAAAGAGGGGAGCACCATGATCGAGCCGACCTCCGGCAACACCGGGATCGGGCTCGCGGCGCTTTCAGCCGCCAAGGGCTATCGGCTGGTGATCGTCATGCCGGAAACCATGTCGGAGGAACGGCGTATTCTCATGAAAGCCTACGGCGCGGAACTGGTGCTGACTGATGGCGCGAAAGGCATGGCGGGCGCCATAGAAAGAGCCGATGAACTGGCAAAAACGATTCCGGACGCTTTTGTGGTCGGGCAGTTTACGAATCCCGCCAATCCCGAAGCCCATCGCAAGACGACGGGGCCGGAGATTTGGAACGACACCGACGGAAACGTGGATATTTTCGTTGCCGGCATCGGCACGGGCGGGACGATCACGGGCGTCGGTTCCTATCTGAAAGAGCGGAATCCGAATATCCGTATTGTCGGCGTGGAGCCGAGCACGTCGGCCGTCCTCTCCGGCGGCAAAGCCGGGGCTCACGGATTGCAGGGGATCGGCGCGGGTTTCGTCCCGGATATCCTCGATATGACCGTGGTGGATGAGATCATGCCCGTCTCCGACGCGGACGCCTACGAAGCTGGGCGGCTTTTGGCAAAGCGCGAGGGCGTTTTGTGCGGGATTTCGTCGGGTGCGGCTCTTCATGCCGCGACAGTGTTGGCATTTCGTCCCGAAAACGCGGGAAAACGGATCGTCGTTCTTCTGCCGGACACCGGGGAACGCTATCTGACGACGCCGGGCTATCTTTCCGAGAAATAAGACAAGAGGAGAACGGATATGCGGTTGTTGTTTACGATGGACACGAAAGATTATGATCCGAACGGAAAAACGTTCGTGCGCCCATCCGCGCGAGGCATTATCGTCCGCGACGGCAAGGTCGCCATGGTGCACAGTAGGAAATACGACTACTATAAATTCCCGGGCGGCGGTATCGAAAACGGAGAAGACCCGAAAACCGCCCTCGTGCGAGAGGTCGCCGAGGAGGCCGGATTGTGTGTCATCCCGTCATCCGTCCGGGAGTACGGGCTCGTCCACCGGGTGCAGAAGAGCGACTTGGCCGATGTTTTCATTCAGGACAATTACTACTATCTGTGTGACGTGGAAACTGACCCGATAGCGCAGAATTTGGACGATTACGAAGCGGAAGAGCGATTTACCTTGGAATTTGTCACGCCCGCCCACGCCATTCGCGTAAACCGGGAAAAAGACCACGGCCCCAAAGACCAAATTATGCTGGAACGGGAGGCAAGGGTGCTCGAACGGATGATGGAAGAACATATTATATAATAGGAAAAAGTTTTTGAATCAAAAAGTCGTGTGATCGTCGCACGGCTTTTTGTTTTTGAACCGTTTGTTTCTTACGACCTTTTATTTGCTGTTTTTCCTTTTTTTTGATAAAATGTATAAAAACGGAGACATTTTGCCGGAAAAGGGTAGTATAAGGG
>JAGHUY010000268.1 GCA_018064545.1 Candidatus Apopatosoma intestinale
GATACTGCTCACGCATACCGCTTTCTCCGAAATCGTGGATGCAGATGACGTGCCGACCGGTCGAGAGCACGCGGTATTTATCCGGCGCGTAGCCGTGCCCGGGTACGAGAATCGGTTCCGACCACGTTTCCCCCTCGTCGGAGGAAAACCACACGTAAACCTCAGTGCGGGTGCCGGGGGCTTCATAGCCGTAAGACTTGTCGCAGAGAACGACGAGCCGTCCGTCGGGAAGCGTGCTGATCCGCGCACAGTTGAAATATCCCTGTACGGTGCCCCGCTCGGTGAGCGGGTGCTTTTTCGTCCACGTCCTGCCGCGGTCACTGCTTTCGGTCAGCATGAGCCGCGACATATCACGGTTTCCGTGACCGATGCATTCCGTGAAAACACAGATGAGTTTTCCGCTTTCCGTCAAGGTGACGTCCGGCCACCCCTCGTGAAATTCATCGTCGCGGCTGACCGTAAACTTGGTAATACTCATTTACTGAATGATCGTGCCGTACACTTCGCCGAACGCGGCGGAAGCGTTGGATTCATCGGTGTCGATGTGCATAGCGGGCGCGAACTTCGGGCTGACACGGACGACGACGTCGCCGAACACGGTGCTTCTGCCATTGGTGTCAAGAGCGACTTTGACGATCTGCTTGTCGGCAAGGCCGAAACTCTCGGCGGTGGCGGGGTTGAGGTGGATGTGACGCTTGGCGGCGATGACGCCCTCAGAGAGTTCCAGTTCGCCGCAGGGGCCGACGAGCTTGCAGGGGGCGGAACCGGCAATGTCACCGGATTCGCGGACGGGTGCGGTCACACCGATGCTGCGGGCATCGGTCAGCGAGATTTCCACCTGGCAGGCGGAGCGTTCCGGGCCGAGAACGGACATTTTCAGACTGCTCTTCGGGCCGACGACTTCTACTTTTTCCTCGCAGGCAAACTGGCCGGGCTGGCTGAGGTCTTTCTTTTTGGTGAGGGCATGGCCGGCACCGAACAGAATTTCCACGGCTTCCTTTGTCAGATGCAGGTGTCTTGCGGAGGTTTCGACTAAGATTTTGTTTTCCATAGGGACTTCCTTTCTTTGCCGTCAGATTTTGACGATACGGCAAATTTAACCATTCTCTATTATAATTGTTTTTCCCTCGCTTGTAAATGATTAAACGCAATTTTTTTTGCAAAAAAATAGGGAGAACGGTTTTGACGGAAAAGGGGGAAAAGATATGGTAACAAATTGCCGGGAAGAATCCGGTCTTCCCGAACGGGAAGAAAATCCGGCGAGAGAATCGGAGGACACGGGATCGGTACTGGTGCGGGGCGGGGACTATACGCTCCATTGTATTTCGATCATCGGGCAGATCGAGGGGCATTACGCCATCACGGGCGGAGGAAAATCCACCAAATACGAACACATTCTGCCGCTGCTCGTGGCCGTGGAGGAGAGCGCGGAAATCGACGGGCTTCTCGTCCTCATCAATACGGTCGGGGGCGACGTGGAAGCGGGGCTTGCCATCGCGGAGGTTTTATCCAGTATGAGAAAACCGACGGTCTCGCTCGTTCTCGGGGGCGGGCATTCCATCGGGGTGCCGATCGCCGTCTCCTGCTCCCGGTCGTTCATCGTGCCGAGCGCGACGATGACGCTCCATCCCGTGCGGATCAACGGGACGGTCCTCGGTGTGCCGCAGGCGTTTTCGGGGCTGGCGCGGATGCAGGAGCGGGTGACGAACTTCATCACCGACCATTCGCGCATCGACCGGAAAACGCTCGTCTCGCTTCTGATGAACACAGACGAACTGTCCACCGACATGGGGACGGTCATCGACGGCGAAAATTCCGTGCGGGTGGGTCTGATCGACGAGGTCGGCGGGCTTTCGCAGGCACTCGCGGCATTGAAAGAAATGATCCGGGAACGGAAGAAAGGGGGCGGGGCCGTTGAACCGTAAGACTTGTTATCCCGACGCGCCGGAACTGCGCGTCCGCCGTCCGCCGGAGCGGCATCCCGCGATCTGCCGCTCGTTTTCCTCTCCGCTTAACCGGGCGGAAAAAGACATCGTTCTGTTTCTCTCCGGCGGGATCGGATATGGGCTTGTCGAGGTGCTTTGGCGCGGCCGGACGCATCCGAGTATGGTGCTGTGCGGCGGGACGTGCCTCTTGATCCTGACGAAGATCAACACGGCTCTCTCCGGAAAGAATCTGTTCCTGCGTGCCGCCCTCTGCGGGACGGCCATCACGGCGGTGGAATTTGCCACCGGCTGTATCGTCAATCTCGGGCTGAAACTGGCCGTTTGGGACTATTCCAAACAGCCGTTCCAACTGCTCGGTCAGATTTGTCTGCTCTATTCGTTTTTCTGGTTTTTGTTCGGACTGGCCGTCTCGGCCGGCATGACGCTCTGGCAAAAGAGGACCGTCCGGAAAAAAACGGCCGAAAAAGAGACCGTGACCCTGTAAAAAACGGTTGTTTTTTACTTTTTTCTATGATATGATAGAGCAAAAGGGGTGACAAGGATGCCAAAGGAGAATGCCGTTGCGATTTCCCATGTAACGGAATATGACGAAGAGAGAATCTTCGGGGAACTCGCCCGCCATTTTGAGGTGCTGGGAATCACGAAAGCATTTCTTTCGGGGAAAAAGGTGGCGATCAAGCCGAATCTGGTGATGCGAAAACCGCCGGAAGCGGCCGCCACGACGCATCCGACGGTCATTCGGGCGCTGGTTCGGCTTCTTTCGGAACTCGGTGTTCCCTCTCCCGTGATCGCCGAAAGCCCCGGCGGGGTCTATTCCCCCGCCCGCATGGAGCAGTTTTATCAGACCTGCGGCATCCGGGATGCCGTGCGCGGTACGGCCGCTGTCCTGAACAACGACACGTCGGCGGTCTGGGTGGACGACCCGGCGGGGAAAGCCGTGAAGACGTTCCATATTCTGACCCCTCTTGCCGAAGCGGACGTGATCTTTGACGTCTGCAAGTTAAAAACGCACTCGCTGACCGCCATGAGCGGCGCGGTCAAGAACCTGTTCGGGAGCATTCCCGGAATCGAAAAGTTTGAAATCCACGCAGCACACCCCGATCCAGAGGATTTTGAAAACACGGTGGTCGATCTCTGCGCCATGTTCTGCCGCCGCGCCGAGGTGATCGCCGTCACCGACGCCATCGTCGGCATGGAGGGCAACGGCCCGACGGGCGGCAACCCCAAAGCCGTCGGGGCACTGCTCACTTCGCGGAATCCCTTTGCCTCCGATCTGGCGGCTGAGACCGTTTTAGGGTTTGCCGGCCGTGTCGGAACGGTGGCGGTCTCGCGGGAGCGCGGCTTTGTTCCGCAAGCCTGCGACGGTCTTTTCTATCCGCTCCTTGCGCCGACGGACATCCCGGCGGTCGATGTTCTCCCGGCACAGAGCCGGGGAAATGCCTCGGTCAAGGCGCTTCGTTTCTTTTCCGGCGGCGTGGTCGGGCGCCTGCTCTCTCCCAGACCGCAGATCGACCCCAAACGGTGCCGCGGATGCGGCGAATGTGTGCGCTCCTGCCCGAAAAAAACGATCGTTCTCACGCAGAAGGGCGCAAAAACGGTGGCGAGCATCCGGCCGTCGTCCTGCATCCGCTGCTTCTGCTGTCAGGAACTCTGCCCGTTTACGGCCATTGACACGAAACGAAACGGGATCATGAAAATTGTTTCACTGTTACGATAGGATAAACTATGAAAAAGACGTTACATATACCGGCTAAAATCAATCTGTATCTGGACATTGTCGGCCGCATGGCAAACGGCTATCACGAACTGGAAACCGTGATGCAATCCGTGGATCTCGCGGACACGGTGACCGTCTCCGCCGAAAAGGGGACGGGACGGATCGCGCTTTCGGTGGAGGGAGAGGCGCTCGGCTCTCTTCCGGCCGAAAAAAATACCGCCTATCGGGCGGCAGAACGGTTTCGCGCCACGGTGCCGACGGCGCACGCCGTGTGGGACGAGACGCTGTCGCTTTCGGATTGCGATCTCTTTTTGACCGTTCAAAAGGGGATCCCCTCCGAGTCCGGACTCGGAGGAGCCAGCGCGGATGCGGCGGCGGTTTTGTTGCTTCTTTCGGAGATGTTCTCCCCGGCTCTCTCCCGGGCGGAGTTGGAGGCCATCGGCGCCGGGATCGGAGCCGACGTGCCGTTTTGCCTGCACGGCGGGACGGTGCTCGCCCGCGGGATCGGAGAGCGCATGACCGATCTTTCGCCGCTTCCCGAACTCCCGGTGCTGATCGCGGTGCCTAACGGTGAAAAAATCTCCACGGCCGAGGCTTTTGCGGCGTGGGACAGAAAGCCCGTGCGGAATGAATCCCGTCTGACGGATTTTCTTTTGGCCTTGTCCGAGGACGTTTCCTCTGCCGACCGACACGGATTCAACGTTTTTGAATCGCTTCTTCCCGACGGCTCGTGCGTGCCGGCTCTTCTCTCGGCGTTCCGGGAGACGGGTGCGCTTTTTGCCCGGATGAGCGGCAGCGGCCCGTCGGTCTTCGGCATTTTCCGTTCCGAAGAGGACAGAAAAAAAGCGGAAGCGCGGCTTTCGGGATTGGCGACGTTATACCCCTGCCGGTTACAGAAGCGGTAAAATATAATAGAAGAACGAAAACACGGCCGCGGATAAGACCGCGCCGAACAGAAAACAGACGGCTCCCCGAGGGGGAGCCTTTTTTCGTGCCGGAATCTCACAACCGGACAGAATCCGGTTGGCCTCCCGCACGATGTCGTCCTCCCCCGCATCCCGCAAAGCGCCCCGTTTCAAGATCAGATAGGCCTCGTCGATCAGCGGGTTTTCCAAGTTCCGCACGACGATGAGATTTTTGGTATATCCTTTCAGAATCAATGCCTTTTCCTCCCTGTCCCCATTGACTTTCTCTCTATTGTTTGCCCTGTGCGCCGCCGTTTATTCGGCTGGTAATTTTTCTCACAAGATGC
>JAGHUY010000105.1 GCA_018064545.1 Candidatus Apopatosoma intestinale
AATGAAAACCGTAAGGTTTTCCTACCGATAAAAAGGACTTGGGCAACCGCCCAAGTCCTAATTCTATTTTCGCTTTTTCGGTCTGGCCTTTTTTAGCAGCCCCAATGATTATACGGTGAAGAAGCCTTTCTTATAAAGGAAGTAACCGCCTACACCGGCAATGGTCAGCACCACGACGATACCGATCACGATCGGAACAACAGGATTGCTCGTCTTGGCGGCGCTGTCGGAAATCACCAAAAATTCACCGGTATATTTCGCGTTCGCGTTAAACGACACCTTGTCACCGTTCCGATCAACGGATTCAACGGCGATCAAGCCGTTCGCAGTGGAAGCAAACACCTTGACGGTATTCTTCTTGTATTCTTCGGGAACGGTCAGTTCCACCGTCATATCCGCCGAATACGGCATTTCCGCGCTATTGTTTTTCAGAGCTACGTCATATGCCGCGCAGAGTTCCGCAGAACCGGAGATGGCCTTGGCGTCAGAGAGAACTTTCAGCCACGACGTGTAATCGGCAACGCCCTTCTTGGCAACCTCGTACGTCAGGCGGTCGGCGGTCGTGCTGGGAACGGTCAGAGTGGCACCGTTCTCGACGAACGTCATATAGACGGTTCCCTTGCTCACCTTGGTTTCATAGCGGAAGCCGCAAACAACGCACTTTTTGGCATTGTCGCCGTCGCTCGAAAAGCTATGAACGCCCGTTGCGGGAACGGTTCTGGTTTCCAAAACCTGACCGCACACCGTGCAGGTCACGACATCCGAACCGTCGGCAATGCAAGTGGCCGGCGTGTTCGTAACCTTTTCTGTATGTCTGGCAAGCGGCAGTGTCACATGGCTCACATAACCGCACGCGGTGCAGGTTTTTTCTTCATAACCGGCCGTCGTACAGGTGGAGGCCACCGTCGTAACGGCACCGAAGGAGTGGCTCAGTTTGGCAATGGTAAGAGAAGCGATCACGTTTTTGGATTCGTCAAAGTTCATGCCGCAAGAGCAGGCGTAATGTCCCTTGACACCTTCCGCGGAGCAGGTGGCCGGTACTTCGGCGATCCAAGAACCGTAACTATGCACGTGAGCGGTCGGAGCGATCGACTCCGTCTTGGTCTTCTGGCAGATCACACAGGTATAGGTCATGACGCCTGCCGCAGTATCGGTAGCCGGTGTAGTCACCACGCCCGTGCCCCATGTATGGTTGCCGGCCGCATGGGCAACTTTATTGATAGAATGGCATTCTCTGCACTTGTACATCCACTCGCCGGTAACAGCGCAATCCACATCGGTAGAAATCAGTTCGCCGAACAGATTCATGTTGTGCGAGCAGGACTGATCTTCACTGACTTTCTCTGCTCCGCAATAGTCGCAGGTCTGAAGCCAGACATAACTATTGGGGTTCTGTGTTCTTGTCCCAAAATGATGCGTCCCGGTGCACTCGCTGGGCTCCCAAGTTACGGCAATCGTCTTGTTACAGGTCTGACACGTATAGGTGCAGGCCGCGCCGGTGGTTTTTGCTTCCGCGGAACAGGGTGAAATCTCGAAATACCCCGTATTCCTATTGAGCGCACCGCAAGAGCATCTTGTGGTCTTGGGGTCGAAATTCTTATGAGAGATACCGCCGATGGAACCTTCTGCGGCCGAGCAACGGGTGCAGACGCCGTTCACAAAGTTGTGTCCCAAAGGACCTGCGGAAGCGGTAAACGTTTCCGTCCCGATCGCTCCGCATGTAGAACAACTGTAATAGTAAACCGCAGCCTCCGTACAGGTGGCAGCCGATTTCAGATAGGAAAGCGATTCCGTCTTGCTGGTATAGGAATGCGAATGCGTGCCGGTATAACCGCAAATCAGGCAAACGCCGGAAACCATAAAATGATCATGGGCAGAGATTTTCAGCGCATCCATCGAAGTTGCCTCAGTGGCACTGCTATTGGTGAAATACTTTTGGCACTTCGTGCAGTACCAATGCTCACGGTAACCGTCTGCGGTGGGAGTCGCCTCTTGACGATTGTAATGCTGAAGAGTATGTGCGCATCCGCTCGTAGCGGGAAGTACCGTCTGCTCCAGCGTGATCACCGTGGTGGCAGATTCGTTGGAGAAATACGTATTACAACCGGCACAGTACCAGTACTCAATGTTGCCTTCTTCCGTAGCCGTCGGCTCGTGGCGAATCGTATGAGCCAGCGAATGCTCGTGTCCGGTTGCGCTCAATACCGTAGCGGCTTGAGTGATGGGACTGGTGGCGGAGTTGTTGGAGAAATACGTGTTACAACCGGCACAGTACCAATATTCAATATGTCCGGCCGTCGTAGCAGTCGGCTCTTGGCGTTCATAATGTGTCAGCGAGTGCGTGTGCGACATCGAATAACCGCAGACATCGCACAGACCGTCTGAGTTGCCGTCGTTATGATCGGCAAAAGAGCCTTTTTCACTCGTGTGTCCGCAGGTCGCGGGATGCCAGTGACCGGAAGCGTCCTTGCTCCACGTGCCGGTATCAAATGTGTGCGTATGGGAAGCGGATCCGAGCGTAGCGCCGGAACTCGCGGTGGCATACAGCGTAACCTCCGCTGCGCCTTCGTTCACTTTTCCGGTCACAGTCGCCTTATAGCAGATCGTTCCGGAAGCGGAACCGATGTCGGATTCCAGACTGCCGGTCAGCGACTGGCTGGCGGCGATTGAGGGAATCGCACCCTGTTTTTCGCAACCGGTCAGTTCGCTGATTCCTTCAAACAGTTGGAACTTAACCGTGATGTCGGAAAGCGCAAACGAGTTGGCATTGATGGTATAGGACAGTTTGGCAGTCGTTCCGGTTAAGGACGTCGAAATCGTGACGCCCGGGATCGTGATGGACTGAGTGGCTTCTTTGCCCGCTCCGTAAATGCCATCTACGGCGGCGATACGGCCCGTGATCGTATAGGAGTTACCGAGCGATACGGGGAGCGAAACGCCGGATGCCGTAGCGGCGGCGTAAGCCCCGCTTCCGACCTTGTACTCGTGAGTGGTATCGGTATCCTGCAAAACGAGCGTATAGGAATCGGTGCCGGAATCATAGGAAAATGCAGCCCCGGTCAGGTCGATGGAGCCCAATTCTCCGACCGTGGTCACCGTCAGAGCCGCGCAGGGGTCACTGCTCACGGCAACGGCCGTTCCTTTTGTTCTCGCATAAATCTTATACTCGGTTCCGGCCGTCAGACCGGTAAAGGTATAAGTGCTGCCGGTAGCATCCTTCCAGTCGCCTTCCGCGATCGTCTGATCGTCTGCCGACGCTTTGATGCAGTACTGATCCGTGGTATACGAATTGACGGCAATCGTAGTAGAGGTCACAGCCGAGAGACTGGGCGTGCTGGGGCTTGACAGTTTATTCATCGTTTTGACGTTTTTCGTAGCGATCAACGAATCGTCCGGAGAAACCTTCTGATAGAACGAGAACGTGTATTCCGTATTCGGGGACAAGCCGGTAAAGGTCACTTTTCCGCCGTCGGCGTCACCGTTATCCTTGATAGCCCCGGTGCTGATTTTTATGTAATAGCCCGCGTCCGGTACGTCGAACGAAACGGTGGTGTCCGTAGCGGTCTCCCCGCTCAGGGTCGTTGCCGCGTGAATGTGCTCATGCCCGCCCGCAACGGCCAACATGCCGATGGAGCCGAAGCAGAACAGGAACGCGAGCGCGAATGAAAGAATTCTTTTCTTCATAGTTCCTCCGTGTTTGCTTGTCCGGCGGAAAAACCGCCTGATTTTCAGAAAGGAAATGCGTTCCGCGCCGAAACGGCGCAGAAAAAGTCCTAATTATAATTATATACAGCTATATAAATTTGTCAAGGTTTTCCGGGCAAGTTGGAAAAAAGTTCTAGCCGGATCTGCTTTTTTATTACGCGAAATTACGGGGTAAAATCCAGAATCTCGCTCAGAATCGAGTTGGAAACAAGCATTCCCTCGCGAGAAAGGAAAAAATGACCGTTTTCGACCCGCAAAAACCCGCTTTCGAGAAACGGTTTCATCCGGTCTCCGTATTCCGTCGGAAAATCCCGGCCGAACCGGCGCCGGTACTCGTCCGCGTCCACACCGTAAGCAGTGCGGAATGCCAGCATGACGAACTGCGTCGCCCGCTCGTTTTCGGTCAGAACCTCGGCGTCCTCTCCGAGCGGCCCGTCCCCCGCCGACGCGAGAAAGCGGGCAAGATCGCGCGGGTAAGAAAACATATGCCCATCCACGCACGAATATGCCGCGGGGCCAAAACCGAGATAATCCCGGCTCTGCCAATAGCGCAGATTGTGGCGGCTCTCCCGCCCCTTTTGGGCGAAATTGCTGATCTCATATTGAAAAAAGCCCGCTTTTTCCAGTTTTTCGGCGGTTTTTAAATACATATCCGCTTGCGTGTCCTCATCGGGCAAAAGCGCAACGATCCCCGGGTCTCTGCCAAACGGAGTTTCGGCCTCGATTTTCAGCCCGTAGAGTGAAATATGCTCCGGATGCAAGCTGAGAGCATAGTCCACCGTATCCGAAAGCCGTTTTTCGGTCTGATGCGGCAAACCGTACATGATGTCCACACTGATGTTATCAAAGCCCGCCTCGCGGGACAGGAAAAACGCGTGTCGGAAATCGTCCCTCGTATGGATGCGGGACAGCGTCCGCAGTTCCTCGTCAGAAGCACTCTGCATCCCGATCGAAAGCCGGTTCACGCCGGAAGCCCGGAACGAATCCAGTTTGGCGCGATCCACCGTTCCGGGATTGGCTTCCACGGTGATCTCCGCGTCCGGAGAGACGGAAAACGATGCCCGCAAAGCCGCGAGAATCCGGCCGATCTCCCCCGTCGCGAGGATCGACGGCGTTCCGCCGCCGAAATAGACCGTATCGACCGTGCGGTCACGGCCGTATCCGGCGTTGGCCCGAATCTGGGCGATCAGCGCGTCGACGTAGGCGCGGGCCGTCTCCTCCCGGTAACCCATGGAATAAAAATCACAATAGGCGCATTTACGCACACAAAACGGGATGTGAACGTATAAGCCGAGCGTATGATCCGTCATGGCCATATTCTATTCCTCGTCCAGTTTCAGCACCGCCATGAACGTCTCCGGCGGCACCTCGACGGAGCCGAGTTTTCTCATGCGCTTTTTGCCCTCTTTTTGCTTTTCGAGCAGTTTTTTCTTTCTCGTGATATCGCCGCCGTAGCACTTGGCCAGTACGTCTTTGCGCATGGCTTTGACCGTCTCGCGGGCGATGACGCGCCCGCCGACAGCCGCTTGGATCGGAACCTCAAACAGTTGGCGCGGGATGTTGTTTTTCAGCGCTTCCGCGATCTTTCTGCCACGCGTATACGCACTGTCCGCGTGGACGATGAACGACAGGGCGTCCACGACTTCCATATTCAAGAGAATATCCAGTTTGACCAGCTTGCTCTCCTCGTAGCCGGCCAGTTCGTAGTCGAGAGAGGCATAGCCCTTGCTCCGGCTTTTCAGCGCGTCGAAAAAGTCGTAAATGATCTCGCCGAGGGGGAGCGTATAATGCAGTTCCGCGCGGTTCGCGTCGATATACTTCATATCCCGGTACACCCCGCGCCGATCCTGACAAAGTTCCATGATCCCGCCGACGTATTCGGTCGGCGTGATGATATTCGCTCTCACCACCGGCTCGTATGCCGCCGTGATCTCATCGGCCGTCGGGAAAACGGCGGGGTTGTCGATGTATTTCTCTTCCCCGTTCTTGTACTGCACTTTATAGATAACGCTCGGTGCCGTCGTGATCAGATCGAGATTGAATTCCCGTTCCAACCGCTCCTCGAAAATCTCCATGTGCAAAAGCCCCAAAAACCCGCACCGGAAGCCGAATCCGAGGGCAATACTGGTCTCGGGTTCAAAGGTCAGCGCCGCGTCGTTGAGTTGCAGTTTTTCCAGTGCGTCCCGCAGGTCGGGATATTTGGCACCGTCCGCCGGATAGATGCCGGCGTAGACCATCGGCAGGGCTTTTTTGAAGCCGGTAAACGGCTCTGCCGTCGGCACGTCGGCCGACGTCACGGTATCGCCCACCCGGGTGTCCGCCACGGTTTTGATACTGGCACACAGATAGCCGACCTCCCCGGCGAGCAGTTCGCCGCACGGCAGGATGCCGAACGGCGTCATGTGGCCGACCTCCACCACGTCAAATTCCGCGCCGGTGCTCATCATTCTGACCTTTTCGCCCGCCCGGATATGACCATCCTTGATACGCATATAGACGACAACGCCGCGGTAGGAATCGTAATAGGAGTCAAAAATCAATGCTTTCAGGGGTGCATTCTCATCGCCTTTCGGTGCCGGAATATCGGTGACGATGCGTTCCAGCACGTCCCCGATGTTGAGTCCCGTTTTGGCGGAGACCGCCGGACAGTCCTCCGCCGGCAGACCGATCACGTCTTCGATCTCCTTGCGCGTACCGTCGATGTCGGCGCTCGGCAAGTCGATCTTATTGACGACCGGGATGATTTCCAGATCGTTTTCGAGTGCCAGATAGGTGTTGGCGAGCGTCTGCGCCTCGATGCCCTGCGTGGCGTCCACGACGAGAAGCGCCCCGTCACAGGCGGCGAGCGACCGGGACACCTCGTAGTTGAAGTCCACGTGTCCCGGGGTATCAATCAGGTTAAACTCATAGGTCTGCCCGTCCTTTGCCGTATAGTTCATCTTGACGGCGCGGGCCTTGATCGTGATGCCGCGCTCCCGCTCGATGTCCATATTATCGAGCAGTTGCTCCTCCATATCCCGCTTGGCCACGCACTCGGTCGCTTCCAGAATGCGGTCGGCGAGCGTGCTTTTGCCGTGGTCGATATGGGCAATGATCGAAAAATTGCGGATTTTCTCCTGTCTTGTCATAATACCTATCCTTTTCGCAAAGAGATTTTACGCCATAATATTTCAGAATAAGTATAGCACAAAACACGGCGCGTTGCAAGAGCGATTTTTGGGCAAAAAAGAGAGGGCGTCCCCCTCTCTTTTTCACATTATTCCGCAAGCAAAACCTCACGGTTTGTACCGTAAAACACATCGTCATGCCCGGCGATCAGCCGGCAAAACTCCTCCATGCGCTCCCACTGATCGAAAATATCGAACTCGTAGGCGTGTCCCCAAATATATAAAACCTGAGGTTCCTCCGATTCCGCGGCAAGAAACCGTTCCGCCAGTTCAAACATAAGGTCAAATTCGCGGTGATGGTATACCGTCGGCTTACATTCCAGCAGATTGTCCTGCCGGCCAAAGGCGTGACTGCTCACGATGGTGCGGGCGTATTGTACCCCCGTTTTTTCCGCCAAAATGCGCGAAACGCGCGAGTCATAATTGACACCGCCGCAGGGATAGGCAAAGCCGACCACCTCATAGCCGCACAGTTCGGACAGTTTTTTTCTGTCCTCTTCCACCTGCCGGACGATCTCCTCTTCGGGAAGCCCGGTGAGCAGTGGGTGCGTGAGCGTATGGGAGGCAACCTCGTGTCCCGCATAAATGGTACGCACGTCCTCCGGCCGATTCTTGTTATGGCTGACGGTCTGCTCCTCGCGGAGCAGACTGCCGCTCTGTCCGAGCAGGCCGGAGTTCAGGTTGAACGTAGCTTTCAGCCCATATTTGTTGAACAATTCGATCAACCGGATATCCTGCGTCACGCCGTCGTCATAACTGAATGTAACGGCTTTTTTCTTTTTGTCAAACATAGCGTCTCCTAAATCTGCGCCAAACGCCCGGGGCCGATCCTGTACAGTCTCTTTCTGAGAAGCAACGCTAATACCGCTTCGACGGCAAAGAACACGCCGTCTACGATCAGCGGACTGACGGCAAAGACCAAGCTCAAAACCATTGCCGCTCCGATCAAAACCATCCCGCCCAGCATGGAGCCGAAAACGACGACCATCATTGAAAAGCCCTGCTTGGCCACCACCACTTCGTTCGTCCAGTCCAGATTGTATTTTTTCAGATTGACAAGCAGTCCGATCACACCGAAAACGTACACCCAAACAAGCGGGATCAGCACGGTCAGGATCGCCGAGGAAACGTCCATTTTCAGCCCGACGGCGAACAAAAGCGAACCCACCGCCGTAAGGGGGGCGCAGAAAAGAATGTGCGCGGTCATCTTGGCACGCAGGATCGTTTTTGCGGAGACGGGAAAACTTTTGAGAAGTCCCATACACTTGCCTTCGAGTGAGATCGAATACGCGGAAAGCGAACTCATACCGCCGAATATTCCGAGGAAGAACGGAACAGCCGGCGTGAGGATTTCCGTCACCTCGCCGAGTAGTTCTGCCGGAATGTCACCGACCTTGATGAGGAGCATCACGCCGAAAATCAAGACCATGATCAGCCCGGAGCCGCTGTTGACAAGGAGCATGGAAGAACCGAACACGCGGGACAGTTCTTTTTTGACCAGTGCCCCGAACGCCGAGTTTTTCTCCTTTGTCCGGCGATATTTCGCTCCCGTCGGCTTTTTGGTATAAAAGTCGTGCAGAACGTTATAGAACCGGCCGAACACACCGCAAACCAGTGCGGCACAGGCAAGGCTGATGCCGAGGAAAAGGCACGCGGAAGAAACGGAGCCGTTCATCGTCTCCGTGAACCAGCGGGCAAACGGATAATAGCGGAGGAAGCCGAAATTCGCGTTTGCCAATAGCGCCGCGACGTCCTCCTCTTCTCCGGCCGTCATGCCAATGTTGAAAGACAGGAACACGATCCCGCCGATGAGTGCCACATAAAACAGCGTGGTGACAAAGCGCATATATTTAAAATGCGCCGCAATATAACTGACGATCGAAGACAGGATCGCGCCGAGCATCATCGGGATCATCGGAACAAACAGCGCAAAGATCGGGAACAGAACGATATACGTGACCGGAAGCACCGCGCCGCAGAAAAAACTGACAACGTACCACGGCAGCAGGATCATCAGCGTGGAGATGAGGTCAAACGCGTAGACGGTCGCAATCTTGGACGCGACGACGGTACCGGCCGGGACCGGCAATGAAAACACCATATCGTAGTCTTTGGAGCAGAACACCAGATTTTTGACGTTGGTGATCGAAGAAAACAGCGTGAGCGCGGAAGAACTGAACACGAGAAGCGTCAGAATGGTATCCACCTTTCCCGTCAGGGCCACGATACCGCTCCCGAACAGCCACTCATACACGCCGATGTAGACGAGCAGAAACGCGTACAGAACGATCATGCCGGCACCGACTGGGCCTTTGGACGCTTTCTTTCCGGATTTCCGGCTGAACGACTGGTTCAGAGCCGATAAAAACTGCACCCGGAACAGACGGAAAAAGTTACGCATCGGCATTCAGCCCGAGGAACAGTTCCTCCAAACTGCCGTCACCGACGACCGATGAAGTGTCGCCCGATGCGATCAGTTTGCCCTCCTTGATGATAGCGATCTTATTGCAGAGTTTTTCCGCCACTTCGAGGACGTGCGTGGAAAAGAAGATCGCACCGCCGGCCGCCGTCATATCGGCAAAAATCTCTTTGAGCAGATGGGCGGCTTTCGGGTCGAGTCCCACAAACGGCTCATCGAGGATCAGCAGTTTCGGATGATGGATCAGCGCCGAAATGATGGCCAGTTTCTGCTTCATACCGTGGGAATACGACGAGATCGGCGAACCAAGGGCTTCCTTGATTTCAAACATTCCGGCATATTTCTCGATGTCGGCGGTTCTCTCCTCTCCGACACCGTAAATGTCCGCGATGAAATTCAGATATTTGGCACCCGTCATAAACTCGTACAGATCGGGGTTGTCGGGAATATACGCCATCTCTTTTTTGCAGAAAACCGGGTC
>JAGHUY010000015.1 GCA_018064545.1 Candidatus Apopatosoma intestinale
TTTTTTGGAGCGGATTACGGGGCTCGAACCCGCCACCTCGACCTTGGCAAGGTCGCGCTCTACCAAATGAGCTAAATCCGCATACGCTTTCTCTCGAAAGCGTGATTAGTATAGCATAGCAAAACCGAAAAGTCAAGAGGTTTCGGCAAAAAAAGTCGAGATTCCGGCGCACTAAATCATTACGCCGAGGATTTCGCGATAATGGCGGTAAAACGCCTCATAATCGCCGGCGTCAATAGCCTCCCGAATCTTTGCCATCAGATCGTTATAGAAATACAGGTTATGCAGGACGCAAAGCCGCATCCCAAGCATCTCCTGCGAGCGGAGCAGATGGCGGATATACGAGCGCGAATAGTGACTGCACGCGGGACAATGGCAGTCCGGATCGATGGGAAGCGGGTCGCGGATATACTTCTGATTGTTCAGATTCATCCGGCCTTTCCAAGTAAAGATCGTCCCGTGGCGGGCATTTCTGCTCGGCATCACGCAGTCAAAGAAGTCCACACCGCGATAGACGGCTTCCAGAATATTGAGCGGCGTTCCGACGCCCATCAGATAGCGTGGCTTGTCGGTCGGCATAAAAGGCTCGACGGTCTCGATGATCCGGTACATATCCTCGGCGCTCTCTCCGACGGCAAGGCCGCCGATGGCGTAGCCGTCCAAATCCATTTTTGCGATCTGCTCCATGTGGGCGATGCGGATGTCCTCATAGGTACTGCCTTGGTTGATACCGAATAATAGCTGATTCTTGTTGATCGTCTCGTCCTTTGCTTTCAAACGGGCCATTTCCTCTTGACAGCGGTCGAGCCAACGCGTCGTGCGATCGACACTCCGTTTCACATAATCGCGCGGAGAGGGATTGGCAATACACTCGTCAAACGCCATGGCAATCGTAGAGGCAATATTGGACTGAATCCGCATACTCTCCTCCGGCCCCATAAAAATACGGTGGCCGTCGATATGGCAGGCAAACGTAACGCCCTCCTCCTTGATCCGGCGCAGACCGGCGAGGGAAAAGACCTGGAACCCGCCGCTGTCGGTCAGCACGGGGCGGTCCCAATGAATAAACTTATGGATGCCGCCCATATCGCGGATCACGTCGTCGCCAGGACGGACGTGGAGATGATAGGTGTTGGAGAGTTCGACCTGACAGCCGACCTCGTGCAAGTCCTCCGTCGAAATGCCGCCCTTGATGGCACCGCAGGTGCCGACGTTCATAAATACCGGCGTTTCGATGGTGCCGTGAACGGTCTCAAACCGTCCTCTGCGGGCGTTTCCGTCTTTTTTGATTAACGTAAATTTAGCCATAGTACTCCTTTTATCAGGTTCTTCCGAATCGGGCATCCAGTTCGCTTTTCGTCATTTCAAAAGCGACGGGACGGCCGTGCGGACAGTATTTGATACAATCGTAGCGTAGCAGATTATCGCAAATCCATTTGATATGGACGTCATCGTAATGCCGTCCCGCTTTGATCGCGGATTTGCACGACGCCTGATACAGCGCCCGCTCGAAGATCGACCGTTTTTCGGCTTCCAGCGCCGCCCCATTTTCCGTCGCGGCGGAAACGAGCATGTCGAGCAGTTCCCGTGCCATCGCGAGTTCCGTATCCGGCGGAATGGCCGTGACGGTCAGCGTATGGCCGTCCACGAAAAACTGATAGCCGACGGAGGCAACCTCCGATTCAAAGTTCCGCGCGGCGTCGGCTTCCTCCCCGGACAGGTCGATTTGCTCCGGGACAAGAAGTGTCTGCGCGGCGGGGGCGCGGAGTTGCATACCCGCTTTGAGGCGTTCAAAATTGATTCGCTCATGGGCCGCGTGTTTATCCACGAGAAGCATTTTCTTACCCACTTCGAGAATGATATAACTGTCAAAGACTTCCCCAACGATCCGATACGGCGGAATCTCGTGTTCGGGAACCGTCTCGATTTTCGCGTCGGTATCGTCATAAAAGGTTTT
>JAGHUY010000120.1 GCA_018064545.1 Candidatus Apopatosoma intestinale
AATATCCACAGAAACATTTAATAAAAAACTAACAGGAGAGCATTTTGAAAAATCCAGTTCAAAGTCTTTATCATTTTTTGAGTTCTTGGACACCGGACGGCAAAAAGTTCACTTCCGCCGTTATTGTGGCGGGCGGTTCCAGTACGCGAATGGGCGGGACGTCCAAACAGCAGATCGTCATTGACGGAAAAAGCGTGATCGTCCATACTCTTCTCGCTTTTGAGAGATGCGAGAAGATCGACGAAATCGTTTTAGTCTCTTCGGAAAAAGAACTTCCGATCTATAATGAAGAATTTAAAACCCGGTACGGTCTGTCGAAACTGAAAAAAGTCGTTTTGGGAGGCATCAGCCGGGCAGATTCCGCAGAGTGCGGTTTTCAGGCCGTATCCGATAAGGCGGATTTTGTCGCCATCCACGACGGAGCCCGTTGTTTGATCACGCCGGAAGATATTGAAAAAGTTGTGCGGTCTGCTTATAAAACCGGTGCTTCCATAGCCGCTATCCCATCGGTCGACACACTGAAAAAGGTGGGAAAAGACGGACGGATCGTCGGCACGGTCAACCGTCAGACCGTTTGGCAGGCGCAAACGCCTCAGGTCTTTATGAAAAAACTCTATCTCATCGCCTTGAAAAAGGCCGCTAAAAAGAAGACGACTTATACAGACGACGCGATGATGGTCGAGGCGGCCGGTTTTCATGTGTATTGTGCGGAAACCTCCCGAAACAACATAAAGATAACGGTTCCGGAAGACGTGGAGACGGTTTCCGGGATTCTGAAAGGACGGCTAAAATGAAAATCAGAGTAGGACACGGCTATGACGTCCATCGACTGACCGAAGGCAGAAAACTGATCCTCGGCGGTGTGGAGATCGGTCACAAAACGGGACTTCTCGGCCATTCGGATGCTGACGTTCTCCTCCATGCCGTCTGTGACGCTCTTCTCGGTGCGGCCGCGCTCGGGGACATTGGCAAACATTTCCCGGATTCCGACGAAAAATACCGCGGTATTTCCAGTCTGGCTCTTTTAAAAGAAACCGGAAGACTGCTTGCGAAACATCATTGGAAAATCAGCAATCTGGACGCCACGTTGATCGCCCAAAAGCCCAAAATCGCTCCCTATATTCCCGAAATGAGAAAAAATATTGCCGAGGCGTTGGAGATTGACGTGGATTGCGTCAGCGTCAAAGCCACGACTGAGGAGAGCCTCGGTTTTACCGGCCGTGAAGAGGGGATGGCGGCGCACGCCGTCTGCCTGATCACCGACTGAAACGACCCGATCTTCTCTGTTCCACCCATTCTCCGTCATTTCGATCATATTAGATTTTCTGCGTTTTTTTACCCTTCTTTTTTTATCAATCCCGGCAAGGTTTACAAAACCGACGAGGTATTTTTGTTTACTTTAATTTTCAAATTGAACTTGCAATAACTCCCAAAATATGGTAATATTGGAATGGAAATTTTTGGGAGTTCAAAAATCCGACACAATAATAAAAAAGAAAAGGAGAAAGAAAACCATGGAACAAAAATTCAGAATGATTATAGCAGATGAGAACGTCGTATTCCGCATGAATTTAAGGGATTATCTTGTCCGTGGCGGTATGGAGGTCGTTGATGAGGCCTCCGACGGCGGGGATTTGCTCGCCAAAATCAAACGATCCATGCCGGACATCGTCTTTTTAGACCTGTGGTTGCCGAAATGCGACCCGATTCAGATGATCAAAAAAGGCAAACAATTGTTTGCCAATCCCGCTCAATCACCGGATTTCATCATTTTATCCTATTCTCCGAGCCCGAATCTGTTTTTGGAGGCCAGTGAGGCAGGCGCCACGTTCTGCGTACAGAAGCCCTTTGAATACGCCTCTTTCTTTGATCGCATCCAACGGGTTTATCGCAATCGGCAAAGCAATTATAAATCCTCTTACCTTGACGATCCCGTGGGAATCCCAGGCGTCCCGAGCATGGAAGAACAGGTGACCCGGATTTTACATAAGATCGGTGTTCCCGCCCATATCAAGGGTTATCAGTATCTCCGCACGGCTATTCTCATGGTGATCGAGGATAACGATCTGATCAATTCCGTCACCAAAGTCCTGTATCCCGCTGTATCGAAAAAGTATCAGACGACGGCATCCCGCGTTGAACGGGCGATCCGTCACGCCATTGAAGTGGCGTGGGACAGAGGCGACCTCGACGTTTTGACTTCGTATTTCGGTTATACCATTCAAAGTGAACGCGGTAAACCGACCAACAGTGAGTTTATCGCCATGATTTCGGACAATCTCCGCTTGCAGAATCGGATTTCAAATTCATAAAGTAAAAAGCGTTGCGGTTTATGGCATGGCCTAAACCGCAACGTTTTTTATTCTCCATCTGATTCGGTTTTTTCTTTTTTCTTTCCTTTTCCCGTCTCTTTTTCATTCTCTTTTTTGGGAATCACGGTCACGTCGTCACGGGAATACGTGCGGATGCCCTGCGTTTCTTCTAACCGGACTTTCACAATGCCGGTAAGCGGATTGGCTTCGCAAATATTGCCTTTTCCGTCCGGCGTTTCCACATAGGCGTCCATCTTGGGCGTTTTTTGAATCTCCTCTTCGTAGACGTCATGCTCATAGCGCAGACAGCACATCAAACGGCCGCAGGCACCGGAAATCTTTTGAGAATTGAGGGACAGATTCTGTTCCTTAGCCATTTTAATGGAAACCTGAACAAAATCATTCAAGAATTTTTTACAGCAATACGGGCGGCCGCAGACACCGAGTCCGCCGATCATCTTGGTCTCGTCCCGAATGCCGATCTGACGCAATTCGATTCTGGTTTTGAAGACTGCGGCAAGGTCTTTGACAAGGTCGCGGAAATCGATTCTTCCGTCGGCCGTGAAATAGAATAACAGTTTGCTGTTATCAAACGTGTATTCCACGTCAACGAGTTTCATTTCCAGCTTTCGTGCCGCTATTTTATCCTCACAAATCGAAAAAGCCTCTTTCTCCTTTTCGCAGTTCACCTCATAACGCGCCGTGTCGTCAGCCGTTGCCGTGCGGATAACAGGACGCAAAGGAAGAACGACTTTGCACGCCTCTATCATGCGATTCGGTACCGTAACAAAACCGTATTCGATCCCGCGCGCCGTCTCTACGATAACGCGGTCACCGACGCTTGCCCGAACTCCCTTGGGATCAAAAAAGTAAGTCTTCCCGTTTTCCTTAAAACGAACGCCGATGATCTCGTATTCCGTTCTTTCATCGGTCATTTCCTGATTGATCATTTCTTCACTCATTTTTTCACCTTATACAGCATTCCAGAGCGCAATGGCCAAAGCAAGGGCGCTCAAAGAAAGATTTGTGTTGGCAGATTGTTCCGAAACGGCTTTGGCAATCGCCTCAATGCACGTAATAGCGGAAGAAGCCGCAATGCCGGAAGAAATGCGCGGCATATCTTCCCATTCTAAAAACTCAACGCGATCGCTTTCTCGCACGGAGTAAGCCAAAACGTCACCGTAGCCCCGTTGCAGACATTCGCAGACCTTTACAAATAAATCGCGTCCCGTCATTTTGGTCGCAAAAATCTGTAAGAAATCGTGGTAGGAGACTTCCCCGTTCTTCCGGATTTGCCCGTCCAGAACGGCATGGGCGATCGACACCGCGTCTCTGTCCAACGTTTTTTCCGTCAGCAGCATAATGGCTTTTCCGATACTGCCGAGAGAATTTCGGACCGCAAAACTTAAAATATCCTCGTCGGCGGAAAAATCCGGAATTTCGCGCAAAAACCGTTCCACTTCCCCCGCCTCGAAGACTTCCATCGAAAACTTTTGAACACGGGATAATACGGTCGGGATCAGATGATCGGCGTTCTCGCAAAGCAAAAAGATATAGGTGTTTTGCGGCGGCTCTTCGATCACTTTCAAAAGAGCGTTCTGAGAAGAAACCGTCAGATCATCTGCACCGTCGATCACATAGGCTTTGAAGTCCAGAACGGACGGGCTGAGCGAAACCGTCGAAAACAGGTCCCGCACTTCTTCCACACCGATCGTCTTCTTGTCTTCACGGCGATTCAGATAGGCAATGTCGGGGCATGTCCCGCGTCCGATGGCGCGGCAATTGTCGCAATGCTCGCACGGACGGTTCTCCATAGATTCCGAACAGGCCAGAAGCGAACATATGTAGCGGACAAAAGTCTTTTTTCCCGACCCTTTGGCCCCCTCCAAAAGATAGGCGTGCGGAACTTTCCCATTTCGGATCGCCGCCCCGAAAAACTCCTTGCCGGCACTATTTCCGTAAAAATAAGAGGTCTGGTTCATTAAAATCTCAATGATTTTTCCACGTCAAGAATGAAAACGGTTGCGCCGCCCACGTTTACACTGGCAGAGCCCGAACTCATGGCACCCGGCATCGGAGACATGGAAGCAGGCGTAAACGGAACATTCTGCACACGGCGTTTGCTGTGCGTTTTAATGATGTTCAAAGCCTCATCCACCTGATTTTCATCCACACCGAGTATAAAAGTGGAGTTTCCGTTCAGCAAAAAACCGCCGGTTGAGGAAATCTTTGTCACGGAAAAACCGGCTCCGGTCAAACTGGTATTGACAAAATGGGCATCGTCATTATTGACAATGGCAAGAATCAGTTTCATAAAACTCCCTCCCTACTTTTTATAATTATATCAAAGAAGAAATTATATGTCAACAAAAATCCTCGCCGTAAGCGAGGATTTTGTCTTTTCGGTCATCAGTCACGGGGCTTTCCGCGAAAAATCAGAGTAAACAGATACCCGAATACGATGGCGGCGCAAATCCCGGAGGATGTGGCGGTAAAACCGCCCGTCAAAGCGCCGAACAGCCCATGTTCTTTCACGGCTTTTTCAACGCCTTTTGCCAGCGCATAACCGAAACCGGTCAGCGGTGTGGTGGCACCGCATCCGGCAAATTTAACGATCGGTTCATAGACGCCGAAAGCCGTCAGGACGACACCGAGCGTCACGTACAAAACCAGAATCCGAGCCGGTGTCAACTTGGTTTTATCAATGAGAATCTGAGCGATCAAACAGAATAAACCGCCGACAAGAAACGCTTTGAGAAGCGAAATCCAAATATCCATAATACCCCCTAAACCGACAAATGAACCAAATGAGCAATGCCGGGAATGGAGAGCCCCTGAAATAAACTCCCCGGGCTCATCAAGGCTCCCGTTGCCAGATACAGCACGTTACGGAGTTCCCCTTTTTCCATTCGTTTTATCACGTGACCGGCGATCACGGAAGCACTGCAACCGCAACCGGAACCGCCCGCATGCATATCCTGACTTTCTGCGGAATATAACATAAGACCGCAGTCGTTACAGACCGGCCTTACGTCAATTCCCTCCGAAAGAAGAAGATCGCATAAGATCCCGTGTCCCTCTATTCCCAGATCGCCCGTCACAATAAGATCAAACCCGTCGGGGTTTGTTCCGGTCGCGTGAAAATAGCGGGAAAGCGTATCGACGGCCGCCGGCGCCATGGCCGCTCCCATATTGTTGACGTCGGTAATGCCCTTATCGACGATCCTTCCCGGAAGGACTTCCGTGATCGTTACTTTTCCGGCATTTTCTGCGCTCAGAATGGCCGCACCTGCCGCCGTTGCCGTCCGTTGTGAGGTCGGTGTCCGCTGGCCGCCGTATTCCAATGGAAAGCGAAACTGTCTTTCCGCGGTGCAGAAATGAGACGACGTGACCGATGCGCAGGTTGTAAAATATCCCGCCCCTATCATGAGAGAGGACAGCATCAGAGACTCGGCAAAAGTCGAGCAGGCGCCGTACAGTCCGAAATACGGAACGGAAAAGTCTTTGAGGCCGTATGCCGAACCCGTACATTGATTCATCAGATCTCCCGCAAAAATGGCATCCAAAGACGTCGCGTCGATTTTGGCCTTTCCGATAGCAAGAGAAAGCGCCCGGCGTTGCATTTCGCTCTCCGCTTTTTCCCACGTATCCATACCGAACATTTCGGTGTCGTCGTGCAGATCAAAGTCGGCTCCGATCGGCCCTTCAAACTCTTTTTTTCCGACGACTGCGACCGATCCGATGATCGAAACGCGCCTCGGCAATCTGATCACATCCATTTTCTCACCCCATCCACATGTTAAGAATATAATACACTACGCCGTAAATCGCCGAACTGAGAATGCCGTAAACGATCACAGGCCCGGCAATGACAAACATTTTGGCACCGACACCCATGATAAAGCCCTCACTCTTGTTATCGATTGCCGGAGAAACAACGGCGTTGGCAAACCCGGTAATGGGAACCAATGTTCCCGCTCCCGCCACTTTGGCAAGATCGTCAAAAAGACCGATGCCCGTAAATAATGCCGCCAAAAAAACCAGCGTGACGGAAACCAGAGCTTTGGCGGTTTCCGTCTCTATACCGAGAGCGTCATACGCATAATGAAGCCCCTCGGCCAGAGCGCAGATCAGTCCTCCGACCAAGAAAGCAAAAAGACAGTCTTTAAGAAGCGGCGATTTTCCGGCCCGACTGTTCACATATTTCTGATATTCTTCCGATCTCATAACAAACTCCTTTTTCGTTTTTATATAGTTTGTCGATTTTTCGGGCTTTTATGAAGACTTTTCGATTTACGCTCAAAAAACTTGACTTTTTGATTTTTTATGTTACAATATTTGTGAAAGATGCTCAACGGTGGCTGAGCATATTCATAAAATTTCAGAGCCGCCGAGAACGGAGAACCATATGCCTTACGTTATTGATCTTGACAAATGCATCGGTTGCGGCACCTGCGCCGATAACTGCCCCGTCAGCGCCATTT
>JAGHUY010000369.1 GCA_018064545.1 Candidatus Apopatosoma intestinale
GAAGTGGAAGTGTCCGACTCCGTCCGTGTGGAGCTGTTTGTGGAGTAGCCATGAGGATTTTTGTCAAAACCGAAGAAAAACGACGTATCGTCCTTTGGGTTCCCACTTTTCTCGTTTTCAACCATCTGACGGCGCTTTTGATTCCGTCTGCGCTTCGTAAGGTGGCGGAAAAGGTGGCGGAAAAGACAAATTGCCCGGATTTTCGAATATCCGTAAGCGACGCCGCGAAAATGGTCTCAGCCTGCTATCGGATGCGTCTGCGTCATCCGGCGATGCCGTTTGTCGAGGTCAAGGTCAGAGAAAAGGACGGGGAACGGGTTTCCGTGCGGATATAAAAAAGCGGCTATTTTGCCGCTTTTTCGTTAAGTTTTTCCTTTTTTCGTCAGCCGTCGGAGTAAAGGTGAAAAGATTTTTGGAGATTTGATCACGATCAGACGCATAGGATGGCTCCTTTTCGGGATGAATTCTATTGTATTTTATGAAAAAAACGCCTTTTGGTGAGGACTTTTTTTCCAAAACCTCTTGCTTTTTCCGGAACCGTATGATATATTAAATACAGTAAGATATTTGAGTAAAGGAGAGTGGGCCGTCGGTCCACTCTCAATTCTTTGTATGGAGGTTTGGATGGCAAAGGAAAACATTGCTTCCTTCGTGGAAGAAAAACTCTCACCCGCGATCAACGGCATCGGATACGACGTGTGGGATGTGGAGTATGTCAAAGAGGGCGCCGATTACTATCTGCGCTTTACCATTGATTCGCCGGACGGCATTACGCTCGACGACTGTGAGAAGGTAAGCCGCTTGATCGATCCGCTACTGGATGAACTGGATCCCATTGAGGACGCCTATCATCTGGAAGTATCGTCCCCCGGTGTGGAACGGGTCCTGCGCAAACCGGCGCATTTTGAGGCGATGATCGGAGAGACGATCGAAATTCGTCTTTTCCGTCCGGACGCTTCCGGAAAAAAGGCATACACGGGAACTCTTGCGGCGTTTTCCGACGGAACCGTCCGTCTGGACACCGACGGTGGCACCGTGTCTGTGGCGTTTGCCGACGTTGCCAAATCCAATACCGTTTTTGATTTTACCGATATATCATAAAAAGAGAGGATGGACTGTAAAAAATGAATACTGAGTTTTTCAATGCGCTTGACGCGCTGGAAAAGGAAAAGGGAATCCCCAAGGATTATATGTTGGAAAAACTGAAAGCCGCGCTTCTCAGTGCCTATAAGCACGAGAGCAAGGGGCTGGAAAACATGGAAGTCGTCATCAATCCGGAGAAAAAAGACATCAAGGTTTACAGCGTGAAAAACGTGGTCGAAGAGGTCGCGGACCCCGATACTGAGATTTCTCTCGCCGATGCCAAGGCCATCTCGAAGAAACACAAACTCGGCGACGTCTGCCGTTTTGAACTGAAAACGAAAGATTTCGGCCGTATCAGCGCGCAGACTGCCAAACAGGTGTTCGTTCAGGGCATCCGGGAAGCAGAACGCAATATGATCATCCACGAGTATGAGAGCAAGAAAGAGGAAGTGGTCTCTGCCACGGTCATCAAGATCGACCCGACCAACGGCAACGCGATCGTCGATACCGGTACGAGTGAGGCCGTTCTTCTGAGAAGCGAGCAGATTCCCGGCGAGAGTTTTGAAGTTGGCGATCACATCAAAGTCTTCGTCATGGAAGTGAAGAATGAGGTTAAAGGCCCGATCGTCACGCTGTCCCGCACGCATTTCGGCCTTGTCAAACGTCTGTTTGAACTGGAAGTGCCGGAGATTCAGGACGGTACCGTCGTCATCCGCGGCATCTCCCGCGAAGCCGGTTCCCGAACCAAGATCGCGGTGGAAAGCCGTGATGAGAACGTCGATCCGGTCGGTGCCTGTATCGGTAACCGCGGTAACCGTATCGGCGGTATCGTAAACGAACTCCGCGGAGAAAAGATCGACATTATCCCGTATAGCGAGAATCCCGAAGAGTATATCAAAGCCGCGCTTTCTCCGGCAGACGTGAAAAATGTGGTTTTAGCGGACGGTGAGAGAAGTTGCAGAGCCATTGTTTCACCCGAGCAGTTGTCTCTTGCCATCGGCCGGGAGGGGCAGAACGCCCGTCTGGCCGCCAGACTGACCGGTTATAAGATCGACATCAAGACGGTCTGACCGGAAAGGGGCTGATTTTTTGAAAACAATCCCGGAAAGAAAGTGCGTCGGGTGCGGGGAAAAGAAACAGAAAAATGAACTGATCCGGTTGGTACGTCTGGCCGGAAGCGGTGAGGTTACTCTGGACCGCACCGGAAAGCAGGCCGGCCGCGGCGCGTACATCTGCCCGAATGTCGCTTGCCTTAAAAAAGCAAAGAAACGGCTGGAAGCCAATCTGGAAACAAAGATTCCCGAAGAGGCATGGAAACGGTGGGAGGAAGAACTGAATGCCCATGAGTGAGGAAAAGAACGGGAATATGAAAAAACTCCTCGGCGCGTGCGGTCTTGCGAAACGAGCGGGAAAAACGGCCATCGGTACGGAACTTGCCTGCGATGCGGTGCGAGCGGGCACGGTCAGACTGGGGCTTGCCAGTATGGCGGCTTCTTCAAATACGAAGAAACGG
>JAGHUY010000079.1 GCA_018064545.1 Candidatus Apopatosoma intestinale
GAAGGTCGAATGTTCTGTATACAGTACGTCATCAGTCGTCGGCGGAAACGTCGAGAATATTCAGATTCAGCCCGTCGCCGAGCGGATCGTCCTCGTCGTCCTCATCCAGAGAATACGCCTCCGAAGTCAGATCGAGCGCATCGCCCTGCGTCTTGATCTTCTGCTCGATCTCGGCCATCAGCGCAGGATTCCCCTCAATGGTTTTCCGCGCGTTTTCCTTGCCCTGGCCGATCTTTTCGCCGTTATAACTGAACCACGAGCCGCTCTTTTCCAAAATGCCGAGTTCGAGACCCACGTCCACGATCTCGCTGGCTTTGGAAATGCCCTTTCCGTACAGAATATCAAATTCCGCGACACGGAACGGGGGAGCGACCTTGTTTTTGACGACTTTGGCCTTGACGTGGCTTCCGTAGGTGTCGCCGCCCTGTTTCAAATTCTCCGTCTTGCGGACGTCGATGCGGACAGAGGCGTAAAATTTTAACGCTCTGCCGCCGGTCGTCGTCTCGGGATTGCCGTACATCACGCCGACTTTTTCACGCAGTTGGTTGATAAAGATGACCACGCATCCCGTCTTGGAGATGGCACCGGACAGTTTCCGGAGTGCCTGCGACATAAGCCGCGCCTGCAAGCCGACGTGGGATGCTCCCATTTCACCGTCGATCTCCTGTTGCGGAACGAGTGCCGCCACGGAGTCCACGACGATGACGTCTACGGCACCGGAGCGAACCAGTGCCTCGGTGATTTCCAGTGCCTGTTCGCCGCTGTCCGGCTGAGACACGAGAAGTTCGTCAATATCCACGCCGAGCGCCTTGGTATAGACCGGGTCCAGCGCGTGTTCCGCGTCAACGAACGCGGCAGAACCGCCGAGTTTCTGCGCTTCCGCCACCACGTGGAGTGCCAGCGTGGTCTTGCCGGACGATTCCGGCCCGTAAATCTCAACGATACGGCCTTTCGGCACACCGCCGATTCCCAAGGCCAGATCGAGCGTCAGAGAACCGGTCGGGATCGCGTCGACCTGCATATGAGCGTTTTCGCCCAATTTCATGATCGTTCCCTTGCCGAAGTCTTTTTCGATCTGCGCCAGAGCCGTTGCCAGTGCTTTTTTCTTATCCGAATCCGCGGCAGGGGCCGCGATCGGGGCTTTTTTCTTCGATACCGCCATTTCCGTTCTCCTTTATCAAACTGTTATTCGTTCGTTTCGTTCGCTTCTTCGTTTTCTTCCGATCCCTCGGAGACCGTTTCTTCCGCTTCGGCGGCTTCTTCCGGAATGTCCGGTTCCGCCTCCGCCGTCGAGAAGTTCACGATCTTCGCCCCATCGGAAAGACGCATCACGATGACGCCGGACGTGTTGTTGCTGTACGTCGGAATGTCCGAAACGGGCATCCG
>JAGHUY010000097.1 GCA_018064545.1 Candidatus Apopatosoma intestinale
CGGAGATAGTCAAACCCGATCTCGTTGTTGGTTCCGTAAGTAATATCACAGGCATAGGCGGCTTTCTTTTCCGCCGGACTCTGACCGTTGACGATCAATCCCGTCGTCATGCCGAGAAAGCCGTATACTTTCCCCATCTCTTCGCTGTCGCGGCGAGCCAGATAGTCGTTGACCGTCACGATATGCACGCCTTTTCCGTCCAGAGCGTTCAGATAGGCGGGCATCGTGGCCACCAGCGTTTTTCCTTCGCCGGTCTTCATCTCGGCGATCCGTCCCTGATGCAGAATGATACCGCCGATGAGCTGAACATGGAACGGCCGCTTGTGCAGAACGCGCGTCGCGGCTTCTCTGACGGCGGCAAACGCCTCCGGCAGCAGATCGTCGGTCGTCTCGCCCTCCGAGAGACGCTTCCGGAAAGCCGGCGTCAGCGCCCGTAATTCCGCGTCGCTCATGGCCTGATACCGTTCGGCCAGCGCCTCGATCGCGTCGGCGATCGGCTCAATTTGTTTTAACTGCCGTTCGCTGTACGTTCCAAATATTTTATCGATCAGTTTTGACATTCTGTTTTCCTTTCCCAAATCTATTTTTCGGTTCAATGTCCGCAAATACCCATAGCTGCCTATTTTTATATTATATCTGATTTGTTTGTCAAATTCTATACAAAATTGTAAAGTTTTCAAAAAAACTCCGTTCTTTCCCGCAAAAATCCGTCCCGGTCGCGGAAAAAGATCATCTCGGACTTGAAAAAGCGCGGCGGGTGTGATAGAATAAGAAACGATCGAACGAAAGGAGGGGAGAGTTTGGCCGAAAATTATAACGATTACGGCGATTATTCCTCGGAACTCGAATATCAGTCGCGCTCCCGCCTCCGGAAAATATTCAGTTTCCGAACGCTCGGGAAACTTCTCAAATGGCTTTTCTACGCTTTCATCCTCTTCGTCTACGTCATTCTGACCATCCGGCTGATCGAGAACAAAGCCGTCAAGCGATATACCGATCTGTTATGGACGGAAGCGGACTACGCCGCCTATGCCGAAGACCCGGACGACTTCCCCGTCTACTCATACGACGTGGAATACGAGTTTGCCTACGACAGCAAAGCCGAAAAATCCAGCGACGGAAAATTTTCCGTCTACGGGCTCCGCTATCTGCCGAAAACCGATGAATTGCAGTTCACCGTCCGGTTCAACAAAAGCACGCGAAAGGCATTGATGGCAAGCTACGGGCTCGATACTCTCGAAGAGATGCCGTTCCGTTTCGTGCTCAAAGATTCCGACGGCACCACCTATGAGAAATCGTCTTATACGGTGAAAGTCAAAGGTCGTTACACCTACGTGCGGATCGCGTTTTCCGATATTTCACTCTATCGGTCGGAGTTTTTCACGCCCGAAGCAAACTATCCCGTCGGGAAAGCGCCCGCTCC
>JAGHUY010000112.1 GCA_018064545.1 Candidatus Apopatosoma intestinale
TAGCCGTGGCCCTGGCTGTATCCGTTGTAAACGAATCCGAGAATCTTGGTATTGACGAATTCCAGTTGTTGCATCGCGTCCAGCACCTCGCGGCGTTTGGAAACCGCGTGTCTGACGACGAACAGGAGGCCGTCCAACTGAGACGAGACCGCGACCGGGTCGATAACCGCGTTGATCGGGGGGAGGTCCACCACGACAAAATCGTAATTCTCGGCAAAGAACCCGAGAATCTTGCCCATCGTGGAAGAGCCGAGAAGTTCGGACGGGTTCGGCGGTACGTCACCGGACGTCACTACCGAAAGATTCGGATGCAGAATACCGCGGTGAATGGAATTGTCCGGCTTGCCGGTCAGAATGTTGGAAAGACCGGGAGCCTGTTGGAGAGAGAGCGACTTGGCGATCGAGGGACGGCGCATATCCGCGTCCAGAAGCAGAACGGAATAGCCGTCTTTGGCAAGCGTATAGCACAGGTTGATGGCGGTATACGATTTACCTTCCTGCGGGTTACCGCTCGTCACGCCGATGATCCGTCCTCCGCTTTCCTTGACCGGGCAGACAAAGTTCAGATTGGAACGCAGACGGTTATAGGCCTCGCTGGAAATGAAACTGAGTTTGTCGCCGAACAGAGCCGTAGTGGAATCGGATTTCCCGCTCTTTTTCTCTTTATTATATGTATCCGTTTGCTGACTGGAATAATACGCTTTCGAATCTTTTTTGTTTTGGTGGCCGTAACCGTAACCGTAGCCATATCCATAGCCGTAGCCATAGTGGCCGTAACCGTAACCGTATTTCTTTCCGTAACCGTAGCCGTATTTTCCGCCCTTGACTCCGACCGCGGGGATCGTGGCCAGCACCGGAATCTTGTCGGCAAAGGTCGTTTTCAGCCATTCGGTATCATCAATGTTGTCGTGGAAGAAGTATTCGATCAGCACGACCAGAGCCGCACACAAAACAACGCCGACGGCAAAACCGATGATCGTATTCTTGTTGTAACTCGGAGAAGAAGCGACGCTCGGCGTCACAGCCAGATCGACCACCTCCACGCTGGAACCGTGGATGATCTTAGCGATCTGTCCGGGCAATACGTCCACGATGGTATTGGCGATGATGCGGGCTTCGTCGGGATTGGAGCTGGTCACCGTGATCCGAAGAATCTCGGTTTTATTGACACTGGCCGACGAAACCATTTTTTTGAGTTCCGAATAGGAATACGGCAAATCCGCTTTTTCTATGACTTCTTCCAAAGTCAGACGGGACGTCATGATCACGGCGTAGGTGTCGATCAGAGAACGCGAAGCACTGATGCTGCTCGTACTGAGCGTCAGATCCAGTTCACCGCCGAGCGTCGTGGCACTGTTGACGTATAGGTCCGCATTGGCTTTATACAAAGGCGTGACCATGAAGACGGTATAGGACAGCGCGATCCCGGCCGCCAGAATACCCGTCAGCAAAATGAGCCACCACCGACGCAGTAACAGGTGAAATAGCACTCGCAGATCAATTTCTAAAATATCGTTTTGTTCCATCGATGTTCCAACTTTCTTTCAGATTTGGGGAGGTGCCCCAAGAAAATTCCTGCAATAATATATATTATTATATCACTAACAAAAAAGTTGTCAAGCGCCCCCCCCCCCGAAAAATTCGTTTTTTTGTCAAAAAAGCAAAAAACTTTCTCTCGGGCGAAAGAAAACTAATAAAAAGGCTGTCTTTTGGTTTTTTTCGGCAGACAAGCCGATCGACACGGTTTTTCCGGCAACATTCTGATATTTGCAGTTTAATTATATTGTACTCTATCGACAAAATATGTCAATCCTTTCTCCTAAACTGGCAAGATGTGCCACAAATTGTGCTGACAATTTACCGTTATTCATCCTTTGCTTTTCTGCGGACAAAAAAGAGAAAATATAGAAAAGTCCCCCCCCCTTTTCCCGGAAGGAGAAAGGGGGGAGACATGCGTATCCGTTTTTGCTTTTGGAGTCAGCCGTTTTTCATCATTCCGCGACCAACGGAACTCTTGTCTGGGTATTGACGTCCACAAGCCCCTGCGTCGTCATTTTCAGCGACGGGATCACAGGCAGGGATACAAACGCCATATTCATGAACGGTTCCACGGTTTCCGGTGCGCCGAGTGCGTGAACGGCCTCCCGCACCAGACGGTTCTGCTCCGCGATCTCCGCCGCCGGTGCCGCGGTCATCAGTCCGGCCACGGGGAGAGGCATCTCCGAAACGACTTTTCCATCGGCCGCAACGGCGTTTCCGCCGCCCATGGCAAGGACACGGTTGGCGGCGATCGCCATATCCGCGTCGTTCGTTCCGATCACGATCAGATTGTGGGAATCGTGGGAGACCGAAGACGCGATCGCGCCCTTTTTCAGCCCGATCCCGTTGATATATCCGATGCCCTTGTGCCCCGTATGCATATGGCGCTCAATGACCGCGAGTTTCAGAATATCGCGCTCCACGTCGATGCCGTCGTTCTTTTCACGGTTCACTTCCGTGATCCATTCGTCCGTCAGAAGTTCGCCCGGAATGATGCGGATCACGCGGCACTTCGACCCGGTTTCCCGGATCCGGAAATCCTCTTCCGTAAGCGGGTCAAGGAAAAACGAGTGCAGGACCGTTTTCCGGTTTTCCTCCTTGGCGACCGGCTCCGTGAACGGAATAATTTTCCCGTTTTCAACCGTCTTTTTGCCGGCGCAATAGACGTCACGGACGGCGACGGTGTCCAGATCGTCCAGGATCAGAAGATCGGCCTTATATCCGGGCGCGATCGCACCGACGTTTTGCAGTTCAAAGCAATGCGCGGCGCGGATCGTCGCCATCTGAATGGCGGTGACGGCCGATTTCCCCGCGCGCACGGCGGCGCGGATGATGCTGTCGATATGCCCGTCGGCCAGCAGATCGGCCGGGTGTTTGTCATCGGTGACAAGCAGACAGCGGTGGCAAAACGGCTCGTCGAAAAGCGGCAAAAGCCCGGTGAGGTTCCGTGCCGCCGTTCCCTGACGGATCATGATCCACTGCCCTTTGCGGATCCGCTCTTTGGCTTCCTCGGCCGACGTGCATTCATGGTCGGAACGAATCCCGGCAAGCAGATATTTGTCGAGCGGTCTCCCCGAAAGAAGCGGCGCATGTCCGTCCACCACCCGACGGTGGATGTGGGCGTCCGCGATCTTTTCCCAGACGTCCGGGTCTTCCCCGACCACACCGACGTAATTCATCATTTCCGCGAGTCCCAGCACCCGCCGCTGTTCGTAAAACGGACGCAGATCGTCTGCCGTCAGCACGGCGCCGGACTCGTCGAACGGCGTCGCCGGAACGCAGGACGGCAGCATGATATAGACCGTCATCGGCAGTCCCTCGCTCATTTCGAGCATATAATGGATGCCCGCCGTACCGCATACGTTGGCGATCTCGTGCGGGTCCGCCACGATCGCCGTTGTGCCGTGCGGCAGACAGACGCGCGTCAGTTCCGCCGGCGTCAGCATCGTACTTTCAATATGAATGTGGCCGTCCACGAAGCCCGGGCAGATCACCTTTCCCGTCACGTCTTCCACGCGGTCGGCATCGGTGTCGGTATAATTCCCCACCCCGATAATGTGCGAATCTTTGATCAATACATTGGCTTTTTCCAGTTCTCCGGTAAACACGTTGACGACCGTCCCGCCGGACAGAAGAAGTTTATCCATATATACCCCCTGCGCTTTTTTCTCCATTATAGACAAAAAATCAAAAAAGTGCAAGAAAAAACGAGAAATCGGAAAACAAATTGATTTTTCCGGAAATCGGTGATAGAATAGAATCATCAAGAATAATCGGAGCGTCTCATGGAAACAACTACGATAAGAAAAATCTCTTTTGCCGACGCCAAAAAGATGATGGACACCGTTCCGGAACTCGTCATTCTGGACGTGCGGGAAGAGGAAGAATATATCACCGGACACGCCGTGGGAGCCGAACTGCTCCCCGTCGACGACATCACGGCGGAAAGTGCTGCGAAAGCGATTCCGACACCGGACACGCCCGTTCTGTTATATTGCCGGTCGGGGGCGCGTAGCGCGCTTGCCGCCGAAAAGCTGACGTCCCTCGGATATCGCAACCTCTACGACGTCGGCGGACTGGTCGGTTGGCCTTACGGCCTTACAGTATAGAAAGGAAATTATGAAAACTAAATCTCTTTTAATTAAAGATACCACGCGCGAGGAGCGCGAAAGAATCGTTGCGGAAGCCCTCGCCGCCTGCGGCGGAGAATGCGACCTCTGCGGCGGTTGCGACAATGTCGGCGGAGGCAACGCCGACGAAATCTATCGTCCTTATATCGAGGGGGAAAAAGAACTCGCCGAGATCAACCGGGAATACAACCGGGGGACTGTGCAATAACCAATAACGGAGGAATGACTATGGAATCGACCGTCAAGACAGTAGCCGTCATCGGATGCGGTGCCCGCGGATGCGGCACGTATGCAAGAATTATGAAAGGAAGTTTTTCTGACCGTTTCCGGGTCGTCGCCCTTTGCGACGTCAAGCCGGAATTGCTGGAACGCTACGGAGAAATCCACGAAGTCCCGGAAGCAGATCGGTTTACCGATGAGACGGTTTTCTTTGAAAAAAAGAGAGCCGATCTGCTCCTCGTCTGCACGCAGGACGCCGACCACACCCGCATGATCATCAAGGGGCTGTCGCTCGGCTATGACATTTTGGCGGAAAAGCCGCTGACGTCCAGTCGGAAAGACTGCCGCGCTTTGCTTGCCGCTCAGAAAAAATACGGCGGAAAAGTCTTGGTCTGCCACGTGCTTCGCTATGCGCCCGCTTTCCGGAAAGTCGCGGAACTTCTCGACGCCGGCGAGATCGGAAAACTCGCGGCCATCGAGGCGACCGAGCAGGTATGGTACCCTCACCAGGCGCACAGTTTCGTGCGCGGAAACTGGCGGAACAGCAAAGAGACCTCGCCCATGATCATCGCCAAATGCTGTCACGATCTGGACCTGCTTCAATACTACGCGGGTTCCCGCTGCCGGAGCATCTCCTCGGTCGGCGATCTCTCCTGGTTCAAGCCGGAAAACGCGCCGGCGGGTGCCGCCGACCGTTGCACGGAATGCCCGCATATTGACACCTGCCCATACAGTGCCAAGCGCATTTACATAGACCGTTGGAAAAACTATCCGGACAGCTGGTTTTCCTATATCATCGCCTTTGAGCGGCCGCTGACCGAGGAGGCATTGGAAAAAGCCATTCAGGACGGGCCTTACGGTCGTTGCGTCTATCATTGTGACAACGACGTGGTCGACCACCAAATGACAACCATGACGTTTGAAAACGGTGTCAAAGCGACGCTGACCATGACCGCGTTCACCGCGAATGGCGGCCGGATCATGTCGTTCTACGGCTCGCTCGGTGAAATCGTTCTGAACGAGGATGAAAACACCGTAAAACTCATGAAATTCGGCGAAGAGCCGCAAGTCTGGAAGATCAGCGAACTGGTCACGTCCGGTAGCGGCCACGGCGGCGGTGACTACGGCCTTGTCGCCGAGCTTGCCGATATGGTGGACGGAAAAGCCCCCGCGCGCACGTCCCTTGCCGCCTCGATCGAAAGCCACCTCATGGCCATCTGCGCCGAGGAATCGCGCCTTGCCGGAGGCAAACTGAAAAAGGTACATTGATATCGGGGCTCCCCAACCGTTACAAAAAGGGGCTGTAAAAAAAGTCCAGACCGAAAAAGCGATAAAGAGGCTAACCTTGGGCGATCGCCCAAGGTTTCTTTTTAAGGTAGGAAATCCTGCGGAT
>JAGHUY010000060.1 GCA_018064545.1 Candidatus Apopatosoma intestinale
GAAGCATACGGCGCCTCGCTTTCCACATTTGTCACAGACCCGTAAAAAACCCGTTCTTGTTCCTTTTCCCATTCCGTAGGAAATCCAAGCGGATTCCGGTAAGCGTGAGCCATGCCGAGGACGACTGCGAGCAGGAGCAGGACGATATGGACGGTACGAAAACGGTTTTTCCCGTGAATCCGACGTGCCAGCAGAAAGCCGCCCGAACACAGAACGAATGTCCCGATAAAAACCCAGATCCAAACAGAAAAAGGAAGCAACGCGCAAAAAGAGAACGACAGAACAAACGCCAAAAAGATGGTCAACAATCGTCTTCCGCGCATTACTTCCATAGAAATAACCTCAAAACGTCTTTATTTAAGATTTACATAATCAATGAAACGAGCAAAGGCCTCTCTTCCCTCCGACGTACAGGGGTAAACACCGCAGTCCCGCAAACCGTCGCCAACCGGGTTGCCCGTCTCCCGGGGCAGAATATCGTAGGTGTTTTGTTTCGTAAACGTATAGTTCGGGGCAAAGCGTTCAAACCAGTCCGCGTGTTTGGCGATTTCCGGAATCGAACGGACATCTTTGCCCTCCGAGATGGCATCGGCTAAAATCGAGAGTTCTTTTTTGAGGCGGGACGGAAGCACGGCCAGTCCCATGACCTCGATCAGTCCGATATTCTCTTTTTTAATGTTGTGATAGGCCTCTCTCGGATGATACAGGCCGTAAGGACGGTCGGCTGTCATCAGGTTGTTGCGAAGCACCAGATCGACCTCATAGGCGTCTCCTCGGCGGCGGGCGATCGGCGTGATGGCATTGTGCGGCACTCCGTCTGTATAGGCAAGGATCATGGCTTTTTCATCGGTATATTCCGACCAATCCGTAAAGATTTTTCCGCAAAGGCGAAGTAGCTCTTGCCGATCTTCGCTTTGCAGACGGATGACGGACAGCGGCCAGTGCACGATCCCGGTACGGATACCGGGGAACGAGCCAAAGACGATCTCCTTTTCCATCGGTGCGCGCTCCATAGCGAACGTGTAGCGGCCTCCCTGCATATGGTCGTGGCTCAGAATCGAACCGCCGACAACGGGAAGTCCGGCATTGGAACCGATGAAATAATGCGGGAACAAATCGAGAAAGTCCAGCATCCGTTCGACCGTTTTCACGCAGACGTTCATCGGCGTATGGGCTCCGGAAAGAACGATACAGTGCTCATTATAATACACATACGGGGAGTACTGGAAGAACCAATCTTCTCCGGCCAGCGTGACGGGGATCAGCCGATGGTTTTCCCGGGCCGGGGTGGCGAGATTGCCGGCAAAACCCTCCGTCTCCCGGCAAAGCAAACACTTCGGATAGGAGGCCGATTTCATACTCTTGGCGGCGGCAATATCGCGCGGGTCCTTCTCCGGCTTGGACAGATTGATCGTAATGTCGATCTCACCGAATTCGCTCGGCACCGTCCAACGCATATCCTTTTTGATCCGATAGGTGCGGATATAATCCGTGGCACAACTGAAACGGTAATAAAAATCCGTCGCTTCTTTTGGTGATTTCTGATAAAGAGAACGGAATCTTTCGATCACTTCACTCGGGCGCGGCGTTAAAAGCCCCATCAGACGGGTGTCAAACAGATCGCGCCGGACAATGCTGTCGGGTTCCAATTTTCCGTTTTCCACCGCGTAATCGCAAAGTGAAGACAGAATCTCTTCGAGCGGCGCTTCCGGAACTTCCTTGTCTTCGTATTCCGTGACGCCGAGCGCGTCCATCAGCAGATTTGTCGTGTAAGCACGGTCTTCTTCTTTGATAAGATCGTTAGAAATCCCGTAATTCACCAGTTGCTTGATGCTTTCACTTATCATGTTTCAGTCCTTCTTTTCCCTCTTGAAAAATTGATAGAATCCACACGGGATCATCCCGTTGTACAGTTTTCTTTTCTTGTCTGCCCGCCTGCCATACAGTTTTTCAAATTGCTCGTTTGATGTCAGCACGTAGATTTGCCAAGCGTCAAGCGTAGCAAAATGCCGGCCCATGTCCCGATACAGTTTTTCCGCCTCAGTCAGCGTGGAAAGCCGCTCTCCGTACGGCGGATTGCAGACCACCGTGCCGCGACGTCCCTCCGTCGTGATCGTCAGGGCGTCTTTCTCAAAAACGCGAATCTGCCGTTCCATGCCCGCTTGACGGACGCATGCCGCGGCCAGTTTCACCATGGCGGGATCCATGTCGGAAGCATAGGCTTCAAACTCGGTTTTTGTTACTGCCGCTCGTGCCTCTTCCCTCGCCCTGTCCCAAGATTCTTTCGGAAGAAACGCAAACGATTCCGCCGCAAAGGCGCGGGAAAGGCCGGGAGCGGTGTTCGTCATCAGAAGTGCCGCCTCGATCGGGATCGTACCGGAACCGCAGAACGGATCCCAGAACAGAACGTTTTCCCGCGGGCGGGCGATTTTGACAAGAGCGGCGGCAAGCGTCTCGCGAAGCGGCGCAGGAGCCGTCTGCGGGCGGTATCCGCGCTTGTGAAGCGCCACGCCGGATGTGTCGATCATCAGATACGCGTGATCTTTTAAGATAAAAAACTCGATTGCAAGTTTCGATCCCGTTTCGGGAAGCCAAGAAAGGCCGTAAACAGAACCGAGGCGGTCGGCCATCGCCTTTTTGACAATGCTCTGACAATCCGGAATGCTGGTAAGAACGCTCTTGATCGAATGGCCGGAAACGGGAAAGGCGTCTTCCTTGCCGATATACGCTTCCCATTCCATCGCCTTCACGCCGTCAAACAGTTCGGTAAATGAATGAGCCTCACATTCGCCCGCCAAGACATAAACGCGTTCCGCGGTGCGGAGCCACAGGTTGCACCGGGCTACCGCATTTTCATCGCCCTCAAAAACAATCCGCCCGTCGATGGTCTCTATGCGGTGATAGCCGAGCGCGTCGATCTCCTCGCCCAAAAAATGCTCCAACCCGAATAGACAAGTCGCAACCAGCTTCGTTTTTACCACCGCCTTACTGATATTATCAGTTGTATTTTATCATATTTTGCGTCGAAACGCAAGAGTGAAACGGATAAAAGAAGAAAAAGTCGATAAAAAAACGGTCAATGGTATTGACAACCATTTTGTTTTATGCTATGATAATACGGCAGACGGAGAACCGAATGCCGGAATGGCGGAACTGGTAGACGCCCGGGACTTAAAATCCCGTGGGACTCAAATCCCGTGCCGGTTCGATCCCGGTTTCCGGCACCATATCGCGGGGTAGAGCAGTTGGTAGCTCGTCGGGCTCATAACCCGGAGGTCATGTGGTTCAAGTCCCATCCCCGCAACCAAAACGAAAAACAGCACCCAAATGGTGCTGTTTTTCATTTTGACCGTGAATTTGAGTTTTGCACAAATGACCGAGGAGTTATGAGCCCGCGCGAATAGCCCGGAGGTAGTGAGCGCAAAGCGCGAACGGCGGCGAGGAAGTGAATGACGACCTGAATGGTCGTCAGAGCCGAGCCGTGACCGAGCCGCAGCGAGACCGTGTGGTTCAAGTCCCATCCCCGCAACCAAAAAATTC
>JAGHUY010000109.1 GCA_018064545.1 Candidatus Apopatosoma intestinale
ATTCATAATTTGATAATCGCAACAAACGATTGGAAAGGATGATTTTATGGCAAATTACAAGACCACTGCCGAACTGCGTGACGCGGTTGCCGCTCTGCAAAGCGAAGCCGCCGCCAAAATGGCCGCCCTCGGCAGACTTTGCGCCAAAGAGCGTATGAGCCGCCTTTTCGACGAGGGCACTTTCGTCGAAGTCGGCACATATATCGGACGCAAAACCACCGAACTCGACGTCGATGCCGACGACGCGCTGGAACCCGTCGTTACGGGCTACGGTGCCATTGACGGCGTTCTCGTCTTCGCTTTCTCTCAGGACTATTCCCGTCTCTCCGGTGCACTCGGCGAAAGACACGCCGAAAAAATCTGCAAAATCTATGACATGGCGGAAAAAGCCTCCGCTCCCGTCATCGGTGTTTTCGACAGCGCCGGTGCCAAGATCCTGGAAGGCGTTGACGCCCTCGCCGGTTACGGCAAGATCATGGCAACGGTCGCCGCGGCAAGCGTCCCTCAGATCGCCGTGGTTTCCGGTCCCTGCGTCGGCGCTCCCGCCGTTATTGCTCAGATGATGGATTTCACCATCGTCGCGAAGAAGACCGGCGAACTCCGTATCGCCGCTTCCGGTGCGCTGACCGACAAGACGCTCGGCACGCCCGAAAAACTGGCGGAAGACGGTGTTTGCACGATTCTCGCCGAAGACGATGCCGATGCTCTTGAAAAAGCCAAAACCATTCTTCGCTACTTCTCTTCCGTTTTGCCCTCCGGCGATGAGCCGAACCGGTCCGTTTCCGTAGCCGACCTCATTGCCGGTGACGGTTACGATATGCACACCGTGATAAGCGAAGTCTTTGACCGCGGCTCTTTCCTCGAACTCTGGAAAGAGAGCGCGCAGATGATCGTCTGCGGGTTTGCGACCATGAACGCCAAGGTTGTGGCCGTGATGGCAAACAATCCGGCCGTCAAGGGCGGAAAACTCTGCCCCGGTTCGACCGACAAGGCAACCAAATTTGTCCGCGTCTGTGAGAAACTCGGCACTCCGATCGTCACGCTCGTTGACAGTTGCGGTATGCCGTCCGGCGACAAGGCGGAAGCCAAAGGCTTTGCAAGCAAACTCGCCGCTTTCGTTCGCACCTACGCCACCTGCGGTTGCCGGAAAGTTTCTGTGGTACTCGGCCGTGCTTACGGCTCTCTCTACACGGTATTCGGCCCCAAGGCCCTCGGCACCGATGTGATGCTCGCTCTTGACAGTGCCAAGATCGCCGCCATGGCTCCCGATGCCGCCGTCGCTTTCCTCGGTGAAGTAAAAGACGAAAGCAAGCACGCGGAAATTGCCGAAGAGTGGGCAAGAAAAGCCGCGTCTCCCCTGCAAGCCGCCAAGAGCGGACAGATCGACGACATTATCGCCTCCGAGGAACTCCGTCAGAGAATCGGCGCCTCGATCGAAATGCTGTCCCTGTAATCGGAGGAAGCACCATGTTCACAAATGCCGAAAATCTGATTGGGGATGCTTTGACCGTCGTAGGACTCGGTATGGGAATCGTCATCGGGATGCTGATGCTCCTAACACTCATTCTGATCGTCCTGATTCCGTTCCTGTCAAAGTCGGGAAAAAAGAAGCAGAAAGCCGCCGAAACCGTTTCGGCTCCGGCTCCTGCCGCTGATCCCGCCCCCGCCGCTTCCGATGAGGAAGATGTCGTCGCGGCTATCATCGCCGCCATTTCCGCGTACGAAGGAAAAGCGCCGTCCGCTTTCCGCGTCGTTTCATTCAAAAGAATTTAACTTTTTTCGGAGGAATCAAATATGAAGAACTATATTGTCACCGTAAACGGTAAATCTTACGAAGTCAGCGTAGAGGAAGCCGGCGTTTCCGCTTCCGCACCCGTAGCGACCCCCGTAGCCGCTCCCGCCGCCCCCAAGGCAGCCGCTCCGGCTCCCGCCGCCGCTCCCGTTAACGCGAATGGCACGAAAGTGAGCGCTCCGATGCCCGGCAACGTGCTGAAAATGAACGTCAAAGTCGGCGACAGCGTCAAGCGCGGCGACGTTGTCTGCGTTCTCGAAGCCATGAAGATGGAAAACGAAATCACCGCTCCCGTGGACGGCACCGTTTCCTTTGCCGCCGCTCAGGGCGCGACCGTCAAGACCGGCGACCTGCTCGTCGCCATCGGTTAACTTCCGCTCTATTTTTGGGAACGGAGGTGAGAATCTTTGATTAACGCATTGCTTAACCTGTGGGAAAGTACCGGCTTTCACCGTCTCTTCGCGGACCCGGAACTTCTCATTAAAACGCTTATCATGTACGTCATCGTCGGCGTACTGGTCTATCTGGCCGTTGTAAAAGGATTCGAGCCCCTTTTGCTGTTGCCGATCGCCACGGGTATGTTGCTCGCCAACCTGCCCGGCGCGGAACTGTTCCATAAAGAACTGTTCATCAGCAACGACGCCAGTTTCAAACTCATCATTCAGGACGTGATCGAAAACGGCGGTCTTCTCGACTTCCTGTATCTGGGCGTCAAGCTCGGTATCTATCCGTCGCTGATCTTCCTCGGCGTCGGTGCCATGACAGACTTCTCTCCGCTGATCGCCGATCCGAAGCGCCTGTTTATGGGTGCCACTGCTCAACTTGGCGTTTTCGTCGCCTTTTTCGGTGCTATCCTGCTTGGATTTACCGCAGAAGAAGCCGGTGCCATCGGTATCATCGGCGGCGCGGACGGCCCGACGGCCATTCTGGTCACCAAAACGCTTGCTCCTCACTTGCTCGGTGCTATCGCGATCGCCGCCTACTCGTATATGGCGCTGATCCCGATGATCCAGCCGCCGATCATGCGCGCGCTGACCACCAAAAAAGAACGCGCCATCAAGATGGAAACGCTTCGTCCGGTCTCCAAACTGGAACTGATCGCGTTCCCGATCATCGTCATCGTGGTCGTGGCTCTGTTCCTGCCGGATGCCGCCCCGCTGATTGGCTTCCTCATGTTCGGTAACCTGCTCACCGTCTCCGGTGTGGCTGACCGTATCTCCAAAGCGGCGCAGAACGAACTGATGAACATCGTAACGATTTTCCTCGGCGTCTCCGTGGGTGCTACCGCCGATGCCGCCAGTTTCCTCAGTTGGGGCACTATCAAGATCATCGTTCTCGGCCTCGCCGCTTTCTGTCTCTCCACTGTCGGCGGTCTGCTCGGCGGAAAACTGATGTGCTGGCTCACACACGGTAAGATCAATCCGCTGATCGGCAGTGCCGGCGTATCCGCCGTTCCGATGGCGGCACGCGTGGCGCAGAAAGTCGGACGCGAAGAAAATCCGGACAACTACCTGCTCATGCACGCCATGGGCCCGAACGTGGCCGGTGTCATCGGCTCTGCCGTAGCCGCCGGTGTGTTCCTCGCCCTGTTCAAGTAAACCTCTGAAAGGATTAAGGTGAAAGAGTTATGGCAAAAGTAAAGATTTGTGAAACGGTACTGCGCGACTCTCACCAGTCGCTCATTGCCACCCGTATGACAACGGAACAGATGCTCCCCATTCTGGAGCAGATGGATAAAGTCGGCTATTATTCTCTGGAAGCATGGGGCGGCGCGACGTTTGACGCCTGCCTCCGTTTCCTCGACGAGGATCCGTGGGAGCGTCTTCGTAAGATCCGCGACAAGGTCAAAAACACCAAGTTGCAGATGCTGTTCCGCGGCCAGAACATCCTCGGCTACCGTCACTACGCGGACGACGTGGTGGAATATTTCGTTCAGAAATCCATCGCCAACGGTATCGACATCATCCGTATCTTTGACGCGCTCAACGATCCGCGCAATCTGAAAACCGCGATCGACGCAACGATCAAAGAGGGCGGACACGTTCAGGCCGCCATCAGTTACACGACCAGCCCGGCGCACTCGAACGAGGGATTTGCCGAGTATGCCAAACAGCTGGAAGAAATGGGGGCCAACTCCATTTGTATCAAGGATATGGCCGGACTGCTCAAACCCTATGACGCCTATGAATTGGTCTCTCTGATCAAACAGAAAGTTTCCATTCCGGTAGAACTTCATACTCACTACACGTCCGGTCTTGCTTCCATGACGGTCATGAAAGCCGTCGAAGCCGGCGTGGACATCGTGGACACGGCCATTTCGCCGTTTGCCATGGGCACCAGCCAGCCGCCTACGGAATCCATCGTTGCGGCCCTCGCCGGTACGGAATACGACACCGGTCTGAATCTGGCCGAGCTGGATAAGGTCTGCAAGTATTTTACGCCTCTGCGCGAACAATTCCTTGCAAGCGGTCAGCTAGATCCCAAGGTGCTGAAAGTCAACGTCAACGCGCTTCTCTATCAAGTGCCTGGCGGTATGCTCTCCAACTTGATCTCCCAGCTCAAACAGGCCGGAAAATCCGACAAACTCGACGAAGTTCTGGCAGAAGTTCCGAACGTCCGTCGCGACGCGGGCTATCCTCCGCTGGTCACGCCGTCCTCTCAGATCGTCGGCACGCAGGCCGTGTTCAACGTCATCGGCGGCGAGCGCTACAAGATGGTCACCAAAGAGTTCAAGGGGCTCGTTCGCGGTGAATACGGCAAAACGCCCGTGGACATCGATCCCGAATTCCGCAAGAAGATCATCGGCGACGAGGAGCCGATCCTCGGCCGTCCCGCCGACTCGCTCAAACCGGAACTCGACATTCTCCGTGAAAAAGTAAAACCGTGGGCCATTCAGGAAGAGGACGTCCTGTCCTACGCCCTGTTCGAGCAGGTGGCACTCAAATTCTTTGAGTCCCGCAAGGCCAAACTGTACGGCCTTGACAAGAACGCCGATTCCGAACATAAAATCCACTCCGTATAACCCGACATTGAATCGATCCGGGACGGTGCGACGACCGTTCGCACCGTCTCTTTCTTTATGAAAATCAGGAGGACCACCGATGGAATCCAGTCCGACTCTGTTTTCGCTTTTTGAAAGCACGTCCATTCCCGTTCTGATCTGCCGGGAAAACGGTATCGTTGTGTATAAGAACACGTCCGCCGTCCGTTTTT
>JAGHUY010000345.1 GCA_018064545.1 Candidatus Apopatosoma intestinale
GCAAGAACAGAGAATCGCGCATACCATGGCAAGAACGAGGATGAGAGCTGTGAGTTTTTTCATGGTTTTTCTCCTTAAAAAGTTTTTTATATGATACGGACAAGCCGGTATCACCGAATGAAAATGGGGTTGGAAATGGCGTAGATGCCTTTGGCTCCGAGAACTTCGACGAGAACCCAGTCGCCGGAAACCAGCGACGAAACGGTCATATCCTCGCTGTAAGAAGACGCATTTACGGCAACCTCTTTAACCGTCGTTCCGTTGACGACAAAACGGATCGTCTCCATGCCGTCGCGGCAATCCACGGTTCCGCGGAACACGAGTTCGCCGTTTTCGGCATCCGCCGTCTCACCGAAGATCGCACCGTTGGCGGTCAGATTCAGAATGGGGCCGTTCGTCAGATACGAATGGCCGTTTTTCACGGCGTCGAGGATGTTTTCCTGCGAGATGTCTTTGTCACCGAGGTAAGCGTAAGTGGCGATACACCCGCTGTACTTGCCGGCATACCGGCAGTAGTTCTGATACTCGGACAGTTTGGAAAAGGTCTCGACGAAAGCGTTTCTCGTCGCGCCGGAGGCGTAGCCGGAAGAATCGTGGTTGTCCGTTCCGTTGGTCGCGGCGATGAACTTTCCGCCGTTTTTGACGTTGTTGAGCGTGGAATACCAAAGCATCTTGGCCTGATAATTCTGATTGTCGCTGTTTTCCAGCGTGAAACGCCCGTCGGGAACCGTAAAATAGGCGTTCCATATTTCGATGGTGTCAAAGTTTTCAAACAGGTCGAAATCCGTTTTGTCGAGGAAGTTCATGGCACCCATATTGGTGATCGAGTACGGGTGATTGATCTGAGCGATCCCGTTTTGAAGCCGGATCTGCTCGGCGATGTAAACGATCTTTTCGCGGGCGAACTTGTTTTTATCGGTGCTCGATCTTTCCGCGTCGGTCAGATTGATTTCGTATTTGTCGTACGTCATGCCCGTTCCGATGCTCTGGAAGTGGCCGAACTCCGTGGTCACTTCGCTGCCCGCCATACCGAGGAACGTTCTCTTGTTCCCGCTTACGTCGGTGAGCACGTTGACTGAGGACGTTTCGCGCCATTCCGGAACGCCGCGGGACGTGTTATGATCGGTCAGGAATCCCCAGTACATACCCATGGAGGCGTTGGCGACGGCCAGGTCGGAGATGGAATCGGCTCCGTCGGAATAGGTGCTGTGCTGATGCAGATCGCCGGCGATCCAGCCCGTTTTGTAACTGTCGGTCAGCTGGTTTAAGCGAACGTCGCGCAGATAGTACGTTTTCAGACTTTCGACTTCGACCGTCGTCGTGTAGGTGTCAAACTCAAAACCCTTGGTGAACGTGAGCGTATATTTGCCGGGTGCCAGTTCGAGATGATACCCGCCGTAGGCGTTCGTCGTGGCGCGGTACGCGTTGTTTTCCTCGTCCACGATGATGATGCCGGCGATCATCATATCGCCGTTGCCGGACAGTACTTTTCCGCGCACGTTGCCGGCACGGACGGTTACGCCTGCCGGGGCGGCCGGCGTCTGGTCGACGTTTCCGTTTGCCGGAGAACATCCGACAAAGGCCGTCAGGACCATCAGAGAGGCAAGATGGAAAGAAACAAATTTTATTTTCATATTCATCAAAATCCCCCATTTCCCGATATTGACT
>JAGHUY010000013.1 GCA_018064545.1 Candidatus Apopatosoma intestinale
CAACTGAGTCAAACGATTGCAAAGTGTGAATAAAATGCACTGAAAACGCCCGTATTCCATAAAAAATCCTGTTTTCGAAGGGAGCATGGCCGCTTCGGTTGCCCCGGGATATCCGTGCTCGTGATGCCGTGCCAAACGGTGGAAAAAACGGCTCGGATCTCAGCGAAAACCGGCAGGTTTTCCTTTCCGAAAACACAGAAAAATCCCCCTCGTCCCAATAAGGAAAGAGGGGGATTCAAACACGGTTTTCCAATGATTTCGTCAGGACTTTTTCCGACCGCTTCTGCCGGTGTCAAATAGGCACAAAACCGTCAGAGGGGGTCCTGCCCTGCTCGCATGGCTTATTGCGCGGCATCCTCCGCATAGGAAGTCCACGCGTTGAGTTGTTCAATAGAAGAACCGAAGATGATATAGTCGATGATCACGAAGTTACCGGCCTTGATCAGACCGCGGGTGTCGTATCGGGACTGCATCACCAAAGAGTATTCGTCGTAGGCGCCCTGAATGTCGCCCTTGAACCACTTGTCACCGACAGAAACCTTTTCGCCGGTGGTGGCGTTGGTATCCGGAATACCGTCGAAGTCGGTATCTACGGCATTACCGTAATCGGTACCGTCCTTGACGACCAGATCGCCGTTGTCGTAGTCAACGGAGCCGGTGGCCCATCTGTTGCCACGGCAGTAAGCGGAACAGTAAGAGCCGAGAACGTGGAAACGAAGACCGATGACAGGTTCGTTGCTGTGCCAACCCCAGTTGCCGGTAGGAATTACGCCGTTTTCGGGAGTAGCTTCCGGAGTACCGGTGGAGTTACCGAAGCAGTAAGCCATATCCCATGTCTTCACCTGATAGGTGGAGTAGGTGCTTTCAGCCCTGCCCTGATCCACGTTATCAAATACGCCGATGGTCGTGTTGGCATAGCCGCAACCGGTGGATTTGAAACGAACGGACCACTTGGTGTTGGCAGAACCGTTGATGAAACGTGCCTGCATATACTGATGGCGGCCAACCCAAGTCCTGCCAACGCTGCTTGAGCTATATGGATAGTTTGACCAACTGCCCCAACCCCAAAGAAGATCCTGCTGACCTTCTTCGAAGGTATAGTCGTTCATGATGTCTTCATAGAACAGACCGTAGTTGGCAAACTGAGCACTGGGGCCACTGATGTTCTGCGCCGCTTTTTCTGGGTCAAGTTGTGGACCCATCGTCGCGTAATCGTAATCCGCCAAGGCGCGAATGATGATGTTATCTTCATCGTATGTAACTTTTACGAACTCTTCTTTATAGGTGAGGTGCTCAACGAGGTACTCGTGAGAGGTCATGCCGAGGTCCTGAGCTTTGGACTCCGTACCGTAGTCGAAACGGGCATAGACGCCGAGAGTCGTGCAAGCCGGAACCGTGGTTTCGGTGGCATGGGTGGTTTCGATCGGTCCGGATGGATTGGGGTTACCGCGGAGCAGGTTTTTCATATTGTTGGCATAATCGCTGAATGCCGCATTGACGGCATTCGCACTGGCGGTTACCGCATGGCTAAAAGAGTTCCGTTTGTTTACGATGAACGTAGAGCAGAGATTAACGATGCTCTGGCCGCCGCCTGCCCAGTAGTCAAGGTCATAAACCTTGGTTCCGATCACCAGATCAAGCATCGCGGGCGCTTCTTCTCCGCTGAGGACCTGCGTGCGGTATTTGGTCAGGTAAGCCGGATAAACGAGTTGTTTGGAGTGGAAACCGAACACTTCAAGGAAGTCGGCAACGCTCTGACGGTCGGTCACGGAACCGGAAACTTTCAGACCGTAGGCGCGGTTGCAGACGTAGTGATAGTAACTATCCTGCGCTTCATTATACTCCGGATACGGCAGGATCGCAATGTTGGCGTTCGGATCGCTAACACTGGCAGCACTGGCCAGAGCGTCGGTAATGAACAGCGCACGGCCGCTCGTAAAGGACTCATACAGGAGTTGGCCGGGAACGGGCTGATAGTAACCGGAGCCCGTGAGTTCGATCGCCTTGTCTATGGCAGACTGCATCTGATCGAAGAAGTCGAAGTTGTCGGAATTGACAGCTTGGGGCAGTCCGGTGGCGGCGTCCCTGACGGAACCTCTGCCGCCGACGCCGAAGAAGAAGCCGCGTTCCGCGTAGTTGTTGGCATAGGTGGTCATACCGACAACGTCGCCGTCGCAATAGTCGATCCGGGCGTCGCCGTTCACATCCTGTGCGGCTTCCCTCATCATCTTGATCTGAGCGTCGACCGTCCATTTTCCGTTATTGACCAGTTCGAAAACGTCTTCGGTGATCGTACCGGCCTCGCGGAGCTGCTCGTACAGGGTGCGGTTCATGAACATACTGAAGATCGCGTCATACGAGATCAGGTTGAACTGACCGGAAATGGTCGGCAAATACTTGACGCCGTTCATTTCGATGCCGAAGCAATCGATGAATTTCTGATCCCACCAGTCATGAGTCAGGTCGATGTCCAGACCCGCAATGTTCAGATAGTTATTTGTCAGGGAGTTCCGATACTGGTAGAGTTCAAAATCGACCGTGTGCCTTCCGAGGGCTATGTCGTTGGAAACCAGCTCATAGGTGTTTTGGCCGCTAATGTTATTGATCACGCAATTGTACTTGCTTTGCAGGACTTGATTTCTCAGGGCAATAGCCTGGTTCAGAATATCATCGTTGCCCGAGGCATCTCCGGTGATCTCATAGCAGTCCCAGTCATCGATCTTCTGCGTGGCGAACGTAAAGGTCGCGCCGCCAAAGTCGACGTCCATATAATCGGGATGCTTTTCTCTGCCGTCAAGGCTGTCAGAACCGGTATGCAGTGTGAAAGTGTCCGCGTTGTTCGTCGAGATCGCGCCGCAAACGCAGGACTTATAATACACGGCGGGGCTTGTGGGCGTGGCGGCGGTTTTCAGCGCCGCTTCTTTGATCACTTCTCGGTTCCACACGTGTTCTGCGATCTGCGTCTCACCGCATGAGCAAACACGACTGTGCGTGGTTGCATCTCGGCTCGTCCAGTCGGAAAATGTATGCGTATGCGCAGCAGTGCCTCCGGAAACGTAGATTTCCACATCCCAGTTTGCCAGATACTGGAATAGTCTGGTAATATCCTTGCTATTGACTTTTCCGTCGCCGTTAACGTCCAGTGCGCCTTGGATGACGCTGACGTTCCAATTGGCAATATACTGGAACAGTCTCGTAATGTCTTTGGCATCCACTTCTCCGTCGCCGTTGATGTCGCCCGC